>JAUZQA010000177.1 GCA_030705665.1 Bacillota bacterium | reverse complement strand
TTCTCCATACAGATTGGGATTCACATCTTGTCCCCCGGTAAAAAGAAAGCCATCGAAAGTGTCGGCCAATGTCAGAATCGTTTCTTTATCTGTCGTGAGGGGCAGCATGACAGGAATCCCTCCAGCCTCTTCTATTCCTTTCATATAACTCGGCAACATCCAATAGCTTTCCTTTGTTTCGTCATACAATGGCACAACGCCAATCATTGGTTTTTGCATTCTGCTATTCCCCCAAAAACAAGTTGAACTGTTCTATTTGCTTTGATTCTATCATTTTTTCTAAGATCACGGGGATGATTGAACATTTTTAGTCGAGTGAAGGACACCTAGCTCTTATTTGTGCCCTTGCTCCTCGATTTTCCTTGAGTACGGGTATAGTAATCCAGAACTGACAGGCAAATTAAATAATAAATGCTCTTTATTTTCAAAATAAACATAATATTGGTATAATTGTAAAAAGTTACAATTAGGAATTTTACACACTTATTAAAAACATCATATAAAGTCCTACTTTGGGGCCACCCTCTTCATACATTTCGTCTATTTTTATCTTCCTCAAAAGTAATCTAGAAGTTGTCCTTATTTAACATTATGTGGTAAACTTTACATAGATTTATTATTTCGAAAATTCAATTTATTACTGAAATACATAGTAAGGGTGAGCTATTTTGAAGGTTCTTGACGGAAAAAGAACAGTAATAAAACAAATAAACGTTATTGAACAAAGCATAGACATTACGCACCACAAAGAAAAAATATTCTATGACTTTTTCAAACTACTTCTTGATAGCTTCATTAGTTTTTTTGCATTACTTGTTTCTTCTCCCATTATTTTAATCGTTTCACTTTTAATCAAGATTGACTCTAATGGTCCTATTTTTTATAAACAAGAAAGAATTGGAAAGTCCGGGCGACCTTTTTCGATTATCAAATTTCGTACAATGCATGTTGATGCAGAAACAAACGGTCCTCAATGGGCCCGGCAAAACGATTCTCGAATCACAAAAATTGGCTATTATTTGAGAAAATATCGAATTGATGAAATCCCACAATTTATTAATATTCTTCGGGGGGATATGTCACTAATCGGTCCGCGTCCTGAAAGATTAATTTTTATTAATGAATTTGAAAAAGAGATTCCATCCTTTCGCGATCGGCTCCAGGTAAAACCGGGAATAACCGGTTGGGCACAAATTAATGGGGGCTATGATTTAACTCCAAGGGAAAAACTTGAACTAGATTTATATTATATAAGACATTATTCCTTTTTACTTGATGCGAAAATTTTCCTAAAGTCCATTCCCGTTATTTTGTTTTCTAAAGGGTGGAGGTAAAGCTATGAAGCGTGTTCTTTTTTATGAAAGTCGCCCAGAATGGGGGGGAGCTCAAAAATGCGAACTTGACCTCTTACTAGCATTAGAAAAACAACCATCTTTAAAAACGTTCCTTTTAACTTCAACCTATGGACCTATGAATGATAGATTAAGGGATTCTGGTAAAGAATACACTGTCATTCCAATTCATAATGCTGTTAATAAGGTGCGTAAAGGACAAGTGAAAACTGGAGTAATATTTTTACTTTATCAATTACTTTGTATGCTCCCCCATTTCATTCGAGTAAGCTCCTTTATCCTGAGAAATCACATTGATATTGTTTATACAAGTCAATTCCGCTCCCAGCTAGTCATTGGCTGGATGGCGAAATTATTAGGCCGGAAAGTGATATGGCACATTCATGGCGAAGAACAGTTAAATAACACTTTTGGAAAGGTAAGCGTTTCTGCTGCCGATAAAATTATTGTCGTTTCTCATAACTTAATGAAACGCTACAAAGAACAGCTTCCTAAATGGGAATCTAAGTTTACAGCGGTACACAATGGAGTGGAAGTCGCAAGCTTTGGAAAAAGAAAGAAGAAAGATCCCTTTACCATCAGTATGGTTGGGACGTTAATTGAAGCTAAAAGACAGGATCTTGCCATTTCTGCGTGTGCAATGCTAATTCAGATGGGATATGAGATCCAGCTCCAAATTCTTGGAGAAAAACCTCCGTGGCACAATAACGACTATAAAAATTCTTTACACAATTTAATCGATCAATATGGGATTTCAAACTCTGTTTTCTTCTTAGGCTGGGTTGAAAATCCCTTTAACACACTGAGTCAATCAGATGTATTCATTTTACCTTCTGACACAGAAGGCATGCCTCTTTCCATTATCGAAGCAATGGCCATTGGACTTCCTTGCATAGCGACAAATGTAGGCGGGGTGCCGGAGTTAATTATGGATGGTGAAACAGGTTTTCTAATAGAACCGGATCATGTCAATGAACTTGCAGATAAACTTAAATTTTTCCTTGATCATCCACTAGAATGTGAACAAATGGGACATCAAGCAGAAGCAAGATATAAAACCTATTTTACAAAAGAATTATTTGTCAAAGGAGTTGAAGGTGTCCTCAACACCATCACTCAATGAAAATACTTTATGTTATTACAGGCGCGGATATAGGTGGTGCACAAAAGCATTTATTGTACCTTTCTCAGTGGTTTTCTCGGAAGGGGCATACGGTCCATGTCATAGTAGGAGAAGATGGACCTTTAATCAAAGAACTTAATGATCAAAATATTGGAGTCACTTTAATTCCGATTCCGAGAAATATTGTGTTAACGAAAGATATAAGGGCATTATGGAAGGTTTGTCGTTTTATTCGGCAAGGAAAATACAACGTTGTTCATTCACATAGCTCTAAAGCAGGAATTATTGCCAGAATCGCCGGCTTTTTGAATCGAATCGAAAAAAATATCTTTACCGCCCATGGATTTGTTTTTACTGACCCTACTCTTTCAAAGAAGAAAAAAGCATTTTATTTGTTTCTTGAAAAGGTTTGCAGCCTGCTTTCGACTCATATCATTACCGTTTCAAACTTTGACATTCAGCAAGGTAAAGAACACGGGATAAATGAAAAGAAAATGGTGATGATTCATAACGGGATACCCGATGACAGCATTATTTCTTCCGACGAATGGGAAAAAAAGCAAAAAAGGCTGCGTGAAAGTAATAAAAGGGTTATTGGGTTTGTCGGCCGATTTGCCTCCGAAAAGAATATCGATATGTTGTTACGAGTAGCAGGTATAGTTAAAGAGCAGCTCCAGGATAAGGATGTGGAATTTTGGCTTATAGGAGATGGACCACTGTTTGACCATTACCAAAACAAAGTAAAGGTTCAGGACCTTGAATCGATTGTTCGATTAAAAGGAAGTCACGACAACGTTCTTGACTGGATGGACCAAATGCATGCAATGGTCATTACCTCTCATAAAGAAGGCCTTCCATTTGTGCTACTTGAAGCTTGCGGAAGAGGACTCCCTGTTATTAGCACGGATGTTGGCGGGGTTAAAGAAGTTTTGGATCCTAAAGGCAAAATGAAACTTATTGTCCCCATTAATGACGATAATCGTATGTATAACCTGCTTTCCACAATTATTACCGATCATTTTTACCGAGAAACACTTGGCAGATATATATTAGGACTTTCCAATACACATACGGTTGATCAGATGTGTACGGAAACCAATAAGATCTACATGGCCTAGAAACAGGGAGAAGATAAGGAATGGCAGCATTCATTAAATTTAATAGGATTAGTCGAGACACTTTTCTTTATATACCAGTTTTTCTGGCGCCTGCCATCATTAATATTGTATTATTAATGGCTTTTACCCGCTTCTTTTCTCCAAAAGAATACGGGGACTACACGATTGTAGTGAATACGACTATCATCATTTCTTCCCTTCTTGCTCAATGGATTGTGTTATCTGTACAACGTTTTCGGCCAGAGTATCTAAATAAAGGTAAGACAAAAGACTTTAATGATCATTTAAATAAGCTGCTTTTGTATATTTCCATTGGATTCCTTTTAGCTGCAGTGGTCCTGTATATATGCTACCCGCCGCTATTAAACAAATATCAAAGCTACTATTGGTCATCTGTCCTTCTTATTGTCAGTTCCATTTACTTTATGGTGTTAGGAAGTATCTATCAGGCTGATTTACAGGCAAAGGCCTATCGGAATCTTAATGTGATTCAATCTATATTAAAGCTTGTCATTATTGTTCTTATAGTACTCTATATTTCTTTTAAACCAAATTCGTTTATTTGGGGCACCCTTATTGCTCAGGCAGTTGTCACAATCCCGATGCTGCGCTATGTAGATACTCTAAAAATGTTTTCTTCAAATATCGGCAAACAGTCTTTTATTGAGTTTACCGGAAAGCTTTGGAAGTATGGATTTCCTTTGATTGGCTGGTATATTGGTACAACGATTATGAATCTCACTGATCGATATATGCTGGAATATTATCGTTCATCCTTTGAAGTCGGTGTTTACTCAGCGAACTTTACAATTGCCGTTCAAGCAATTGCTTTAATATGTAATCCATTATTTTTTGCCATCCAACCGATCATGATGAACGAGATTCAGCAAAATGGGGACAAGAATATGATTGAACAACGAATTTCCAACTTTACCGGATTATTTATTATTGTGGCCATGCCTTTTGGTGCCTATTTTTCTATTTATCAAAGAGAGGTTAGTAATCTTTTATTAGGAAATCAATTTACTAGCGGTGCCATTATTATTCCCATCCTTATTTTTGGCTTTTTTGCTTGGAATATTGGTTTATACGGGCAGCTTACCTACCAAATTGGAAAAAAAACAAAAGAAATGTTTTATTTCGTCGTCATAGCAGCACTTTGCAATTTTCTCCTTAATTTATATTTTATTCCGAAATGGGGATTTGTCGGGGCATCTATTTCAACAACAATTGGGTTTATTGTCTACAGTGGATTTCTTTACTTTTTCTCGATGAAATCGATAAAGTGGAAGATCCCCTGGAATATGTTGATAAAAACGATTGTCATGGTGATTGTCATAGGAATTCCCACTGCTTTACTGAAGCAGCACCTTTTTGGTAACCTCTCTCCACTTTTAAGCATGATCATTGGCTTACCTTTTTTTCTCGTCTACTTAGGAATTGTATGGTTCTTCGAGAAAAACTACATAAAGCAGATGATTTCTAAATAGTAGATCAAGAAAGAAGTGAAAGAAAATGGAAAAAAGGAACTTTTTCATCTATCCATTACAATTAATTTTGCTGAGTGCTTTAATAACGGGAGTTCTTATCTCTATTTTCTTGACCCCTGCGATCATCAATCTGGATTATGTTTTAATTGGCCTTTTACTCCTGCCTGTTATGATCTATTTGGGCTTCGTTTACCGGGGATCTATGGCGCTTTTTATTCTTTTTTGCTGCTTCGGAGTTATGAATACTTCTGTTAAACCATTTGACCTTCTTTTTGTACTAGTAGGCGGGTTGTTCTTAATAGGAAAAAAAGGAAAATTAGACGTACTAAGACAAATGCGCTTTATTAATCTATGCTTTTTCATTTTTATTTTAGTATCGTTGCTATCATTATTTAATAGTACGGACATGCATACCGGGTTGAGTTATCTGATCAATACTATATTTGTCATTATTATTTTTTACTTTTTAGCTATTACGATTCAAAAGGAAAAGGAATTTAAATCTATTTTGACGGGATATATATACACTGTGCTATTTTCGGTAGCTGTAGTTATTTTAGAAAAAATAGGGATGATCGGTTTTGTTGGCACCTGGTTTCAGGGTGTTCGCGCTCAGGGTTTCTTTTTGGACCCAAATGACTTTTCGCCATTTCTGGTTTTAGCGATTATCCTTTTGCTGGAGAAGGCATTCTCCTATCGATATGCTTCGCTGCATTATTTAGCATATATATCTTTAGCCGGAGTGACAATTTTAATATTATTAGCGGCCATGTCTAGAGCAGCAGTGTTAGACTTAGGGATCGCCTTGGGCCTTTACTTAATTTTCACAATCTTTTATAAGAAAAAATATGGACAAGTTTTTGTTTTAATACTTCTTTCACTAGTTATAGCAGCTCTGGTATTTGTGGTAGCTGGTGATTCGATTACCCATTACCTTTCAATGAGATTCTTAGGTTCCACAACCGTTTTCCAGGATTACGATACCGATCGCTTTCATTATCAGTATGAAGGAATATTAATGGGTTCAACCCATCTGTTTGGGATTGGGCCTGGTCAATTCGAAATCCTTTTTGCTTATGCTACACATAATTTATTTGTTCGGATTATCGCTGAAAATGGGTGGATCGCCTTTCTTTCCTTTGTAGGAGTCATCTTCTATGTTTTGGCCTTACTGATTCGTTACCGAAAATGGGAAGTATGGAATTTGCCAATCTATTTGTTCTTATCGGTTTTTCTGGGAACATTCGTCAACAGTTTCTTTTTAGATACATTGCATTGGAGATACCTTTGGTTCTTACTTGGTCTCTGTACATTAGTAATAAATCAAGCAAATTTAAAAAGAAGAAGCAAAGTAGCATAACCACACGGAACCAAAATAGGGAAAGCGACAAAAACTGCCGCTTTCCCTATTTTGGTTCCAACATCTTATAGATTTTCAAATCTTTCATCCATACTTCACTTTTTTGGCCTCTTTGATCAATACCCTGAATGACAAAGAAAGGACCTAAATCCGGATGCTGTTGATCGATCCGTTTACTAATATTAAAGACTTTCACTACTTTCGTATTTTTAAGTATAAAATCATTTACTTGTTTCTGTTGCTTTGCAGGATCGGTAGACAATTTATTCGCAGTTTCTGTTGTTTTCTTTGCGTCACTGCTCGTTGAACTGGCTTTCCCTGAACAACCGCTTAATCCAGCTAACACCAAAGTTAGGGTTAAAACTAAGAGTAGTTTTCCAAATTTCTTCACAGCTCTTCCTGATTACTAAAAGTTATCATCAATTAGTAACCAGGTTTTACACCTCCTTTAATTAAATACATGGTTATCTAAACTTTTTTTTCTGCCAATTCCATGAATCTCTGCACATATCCTCTATTCCTTTAAGGGCTGTCCATCCAAGCTCCCGCTCAGCACGTGCCGGGTCTGCATAACATATACCGATATCCCCAGGTCTTCTCTCTACTACTTGGTAAGGAATCTTTTTGCCCGATACTTTCTCAAAAGCAGTAATGATTTCCAAAACACTATAGCCTGTCCCAGTCCCTAAATTATAGACATAAAACTCACCAGAGTAAGCCGCCTTCTCAACCGCTTTAAGATGCGCTTGTGCCAAGTCAACAACGTGAATATAGTCTCTAACTCCTGTCCCGTCAACAGTTGGATAATCATTGCCAAATACATTTAACATAGGTAATTTTCCTATTGCAACTTGAGTAATATAGGGCATTAAATTATTGGGAATCCCATTTGGGTTCTCCCCAATCCAACCGCTTTCATGTGCCCCGATCGGGTTAAAATACCGTAGAAGCACAATCGACCAGCTCTTGTCCGCAACATATAAATCTCTTAAAATCCCCTCTATCATTAGCTTAGAGCGGCCATATGGATTGGTTGCACTTAGCGGAAAGTCTTCTGAGATTGGTACACGGTTTGGGGACCCGTAAACAGTTGCCGATGAACTGAAAACTAAATTTTTAACCTTATATTTTTTCATGACTTCGCAAAGAATGAGTGTCCCAGTAATATTATTATGATAATAATGCAATGGGATGGAAGCTGATTCTCCTACCGCTTTCAAACCCGCAAAATGAAGAACAGCATCAATTTGATTTTCACGAAATATGTTTTCCAGCTCGGGTTGATCTAGTAAATCAACTTGATAAAATTTAATATCTTTTCCCGTAATCTCTTTGATCCTATTTATAGACTCCGATTTGCTGTTTGAAAGGTTATCAAGAATGATCAGTTTATATCCAGCATTCAGTAGCTCAATACATGTATGGCTTCCAATATAACCAGCACCACCTGTTACTAAAATATGCATATAAAGTAACCTCTCTTTATTTCATTTTCAGTATGCTGTCTTAAATCTTCTCCTCCTAATAACAACAAGAGAAGGGAGT
>JAUZQA010000176.1 GCA_030705665.1 Bacillota bacterium | reverse complement strand
GATTTAGATGATACCTTGCTGCGTGATGATTTGACAATCTCACTGCGGACAAAACAATCTCTCATGGAAGCGCAGGAAGCGGGTGTAAAAGTAGTGCTGGCTTCTGGACGCCCAACAAGCGCGATGCTGCCCATTGCCGAAAAACTGTGTTTAAAAGAATACGGCAGCTTCATTCTTTCATTTAACGGAGGAAAAATTATCAGTTGCCAAACAGGTGATGAATGGTTTAGTTCTACATTGCCAATTGAGACAGTTCATCAATTATACGAAATCAGCCGTCGTGAAAATGTGTGGATTCATACGTATGTCGGCGAGACAATTATTACGGAAGAATCAAATCAGTTTACAGATATTGAAGGAGTAATAACAAAGCTTGAAATAAAGGTGGTCGACAGTTTTATCGATACAGTGACAGTGCCTGTTGTCAAGGTATTAATGCTTCAAGAACCTTCGATTCTCGCAAAAGTGGAAAATAAACTGCAAAAGGAATTTGCAGGAAGCCTAAGTATTATGCGATCAAAACCATTCTTTTTGGAGTTTACTGAGGCGGGTGTAACAAAGGGAACAAGCTTAAACAGCCTCATTCAACGGCTTGGCATTAACCGAGATGAAGTCATTGCGATTGGTGACAGCAATAATGATCTGTCAATGATACAATTTGCAGGTCTTGGGGTTGCAATGGGTAATGCATCTGAAGAGATAAAAGCCCAGGCTGATTTTGTAACAGATACCAATATGAATGACGGCGTTGCTAAAGTAGTTGAGGATTTTATCCTAAAAAACGTGCTAGCAAAGACTTAAATGAATACAGACCACTTGCTCACCATCTTGCTAACACATTTGCTAACGTACTTATTTTTTTGAGCTATATTTATTTAACACAGTTTATTTTTCCACCCCATAAAGCCTAAATAAGTAAGCATTTATTTACTTATTTATTTAAGTTTAACTAGTTTGATTTTGATTCATAAGATTGACAGGGGGGGTCACAGGTTCAAGCCCTGTACAGGTCATTGGGTGCCAAACCCGCAGAACCCTTCGGAACAAAGGGTTCTTTGATAAAAGACTGCTTCTTCGGAAGTGGTCTTTTTTAATGCCCATCAACCTAACGAAGCTAATTTGCACATTTATTGCACAAACGCTGCACAATTTAATTTTGCAGGATTGAGTCCTCCAATCAAGAACGATTTGAATGCTATTTATATGGTGTATTGATTGCCATCTGGATCAGTATGCGATTTACCTTTCACGCACGTCTGTATCTCTATCAAAAAAAGGAAATAGAGCTTAGCGAATATAAAACAATGGGATTTATTCGTGACCTATTGCCTCAGATCATTTCCTCTGGCTCCGAACAGGACCCCCTGGGTGACAGGCCACACTTATGGGACCTCAGTAAGATACGTTTATCTCTCAATGTACGCATTCTCCACGCTTTTCATGGAAGTTTTCACTCCTGTATATTTCCCGAATATTCACATTTTATCTATAGTCACAAAAGGTTATGAGCGTTATCATTATTATAATAGCGTAATTTACAGCTTGATTTTAGGCCCCTTACTTGAACTTATAGCCAATTGGATCTCCTGCCATTTCTTTTAGAAACATCCACTAAAAATTCTTTACATCAACGACATTTTTGAAACTCCATTGTCTAACGTTCAGAAATCTTAATGGAGGTGACAGTAATGACAAAACAAAAATCTGCTATGGAGGGTTTGACTAGTATAGAAGCCCGTGAACGTCAGGAACAATATGGAAAAAACGAACTGATTTCAGGAAAAAAGGAAGGCTTTTTTCTTAAAGCTCTTCACACCATTAGTGAACCCATGTTTTTACTGCTTATAGCAGCGGCTATCATTTATTTTATTCTTGGAGAGCCGCGTGACGGTGCCATTATGCTGATATTTGTGGCGGGAATCATCAATATCGAAGTATTTCAGGAATGGAAAACCGACAAAACACTCGCTGCTCTTAAAGACTTATCTGCACCTCATGTTAAAGTCATTCGCGATGGTACAGAAATGGTCATTGCCAGTGCGGATTTAGTCCCCGGCGACCTTATGCTAATTGCTGAAGGGGTCAAAATCCCCGCTGATGGCAAGGTTGTAAGGGCGAGTGATCTATGTGTGGACGAGTCCTCTCTGACTGGTGAAGCAGAAGGAGTATGGAAAACGACCATTGAAAATACCGAACCTTCCTCCGATTACTGGTGTAAAGATTACTGCTATGCCGGTACCATGGTTTTACAAGGCAGCGGATATGTGCTGGTAGACAAAATTGGCGCTGCCACGGAATATGGAAAAATCGGTGCCAATATTATTTCTGTACCTGAATCCCCTACACACTTACAAAAACAAACGAGAAATTTGGTTAAAATTTGTGCGGGTATCGCTTCTGTATTATTTTTGGCGGTAACCATTATTACATGGTTTAATATCCCAGACCACGTATTGACTGACCGGCTGATTGAAAGCATACTTTCAGGTATTACCTTAGCTATGGCCATGATTCCGGAAGAATTTCCTGTTATTTTAACTGTTTTCCTTTCAATGGGAGCATGGAGGCTGGCCAAACAGCAGTCTTTGGTACGGAGACTTCCCTCTGTTGAAACCTTAGGTTCTGTCTCAGTGCTTTGTGTCGATAAAACCGGAACCATTACAATGAACCAAATGACGGTTCGTGATACCTGGGCTTTAGATCATGATAACATGAAATTATGCGAAATCATGGGCCTTGGCTGTGAAACGGATGCTTATGATCCAATGGAAAAAGCGATGCTCACCCATTGTGAGAATATAGGCATTACGAAAGAACACCTTTTTGCCGGTGAGTTACTTTCAGAATATGCTTTTACGAATGAATTGAAAATGATGGGGCATGTCTGGAGGCATGATGGGGAATTGATCATTGCGGCTAAGGGTTCTCCTGAGCGGATCTTGGGAATCTGCACTTTAAATAAAACTGAAATGAAAACGGTCGAAGCAAAACTTACTGAAATGTTAAAGCAAGGACTTCGGGTTATTGCGGTTGGCATTAGCAAGATAGCAAGCGAGGATGATATCCCTGCGGAGCTTACAGACTGTTCGCTTACTTTCTGCGGTTTAATCGGGCTTGCTGACCCTCCTAGAAAATCGGTCAAAGAGGACATTAGCCAGTGTACGAAAGCCGGTGTACGCGTTGTTATGATTACAGGAGACAATGGTATGACCGCAAGTAGCATTGCTAAGCAGATTGGCATGCCAAATAGCGAAAATTTCGTTACAGGTGATGAATTGAACAATATATCCGACGAGGAACTACGAGATCTCGTTAAAGAAGTTACTATTTTTTCCCGTGTGGTACCTGAGCATAAAATGCGGATTGTGAGGGCATTGAAGGAAAATGGGGAAATCGTGGCGATGACAGGAGATGGTGTTAATGATGCACCAGCGCTGAAATATGCCGATATTGGTATTGCGATGGGTAAGCGCGGTTCAGAGGTATCACGGGAAGTAGCCGATCTTATTCTGATGGACGACAACTTTTCTACGATTGTTCACACGATTCGGGATGGAAGGAGGATTTTTGATAATATCCGCAAAACGGTAGGTTACGTGTTTACCATTCACATTCCCATTGCCTTTGCAGCCTTGCTGGCGCCGATCTTGGGAATCTATCCTGCAAGTCTGCTTTTACTGCCTATCCATGTGGCATTGCTGCAACTTGTCATTGATCCGACATGCTCTATCGTGTTAGAACGTCAGCCTGCCGAACGTGATATTATGGAAAGAAAACCCCGTAATCCTAAAGAAAATATTTTGACAGCAAAGACTTTAGTAAAAAGTATTCTGCAGGGATTTGTGATTTTTGCAGCATCATTTGGAACTTACTATTACATACTTTTGCAAAATCCTGACAATGCCCCTTATGCTCGGGCGATGGGGCTTATCATTATCATGTTTGCCAACCTGTTCCTAGTACAGGTCAACAGCTCTGACTATGACTTTGTAGGTCAGACAATTAAACGTCTTGTAAAGGATAAAGTGATGTGGGGAGTTACGATCGGAACGATTGCAGGGATTTTGTTGGTTTTATATACTTCATTACACGAATTCTTAAACCTCGCACCTCTATCCGTAGGACAATTCTTATCAGCGCTTGGTATCTCGGCTGTGTCTGTATTGTGGTATGAGATTGTGAAGCTTGTGAAAAAACTTGTAAAGTAAAACCGTTATGAGTAAAAATCCTCATTCAAGATAAAAGACTGCTTCTTCGGGAGTGGTCTTTTTTATTACAATCCATTAATGGATATTGAGTTCCATTGAGTGTTTGTTGACAAAATGGAATTTCAAAATGAAAACAACTTGTAAAAGTCATTGATTCCTCAGCTTTTGTAGTTGTTGTGAATGCGGCAGAGGTTCAATGGGAGGGCTTCGGACGTGCATATTAATAAATCAGAGACTCGCCAATCGGCGATTTTTCATATAATAAAATATTACTTGATTGGTATAATTTTACTTAAGGGTTTATAAAGAGTTGGCTGCTAATTTTAGTATGGATAAAGCTATGTATTTGTTGGAGAAAAATGAATAATATAATTGGCACTCTATCAATAAATTATTATTCAATCAAAGTAGGTACATACATTTTCTCTCTTCCAAAAACAGCAACTTATCCCACAATTATATTAAACAGGCAAGACACTAAATTTATGTGAATTTGAAAGGTAGGTGACTACAATACATATTTCATCCCAAATCTCACGTCCAGCGATGCGTTCCGGTGCCTCTTCTGTGGCTTCTGCCAAGAAACCAGACCTGCAAGCTGCACAATTAACACAAACAACGCAGATATCCAGTACTGATTCGACTAAGCAACAAAGAGACCAAATTCAAGCACAAATATTAAATCTGGGCCTAAATATTGACTATAAAGCGTAACGCAAAACAAACAGACCAATTTTTTTATATGGTCTGTTTTTTAATTAAACTAAATGCCACTCGGATGAAAAATCATTTAAATTTGAAGATAAAATCACTGTTCCATCGGTTTTTACTAAAATATATGCCATTTGCTTTTGCTTATCTTGAATAAAGCGAATGGCCTGCTCTTCTCCTAAAATTAAGAAAACTTTTGTGTAAACTTCCGCTAGCGTTAAATCAGGTGACAGAATCGTCACTTGGATAAGGTCCGAGTTTGAGGATTTTTGAGTTCGGGGATCAATGATATGATGATATCCTGCTCCCCATTGCCTTTTGAATAAACTACTGGTGGCAATTCCAACTTCTTTTGCCGTCCGAAGATAAACTAAATTAACCCACGGACTCCACGGGTTTTCAATATATACTTCCCAACCCTGGGGATCTTCATTTCCCCAAATGACCATATCCCCACCGGCATCGACTGCTCCGCACGATATCCCTTCTCGTTTAGCCCAACTGCTAATCTTTTGAGCACTCCAACCTTTGACAATGCCCCCAAGATCAACTGATACAAGGGGATGGAGAATAGCCTCCTTTTTATTAAAGTTAAGGGAAAGAGGGTGTTTTATCATTGGCAACTTTGCAGGGAATAGAGTACATTGGCTGGGATTAATCTTTTCAAAACTTCTATCGTATCCTAATCCACACAAAACATGGCCTAAATACGGGTGAAAAATCCCTTCGGTCTCTTGGAAATAAAAGTTCGCTAGTTCAAGAACTTCCCATAAGGTTTTGGAACAAATTATGGGTTTACCAGAAGAATTATTAAGGGAATTGAGTTCGCTGATAGGTGAAAACCTACTTAAATTTGCATTGACTTTATGAAGCCAATGTTCCATTTCTTCCGCCAGAGTATTAGAAATCCCCACAAATTGATAGTTAGTCCCCATCGTTTGGAAGCTATGTATTTTCATAACAAATACCGTTCCTATCTTCAAGAAATAAACCCATCTTAATATTAATGCCTTAATTTTATCTTAAAAAATCAATTAATTTATGGTCTGAAAAATTTAACAATTGGCGCTCTTTCTATTTTAGTCATTTTCACGCAAAAATGCTTTTTTAAGGTTAAATTATTGGAAGTTTAAAAATCGTTCATAATCAGTCAAAAGTTGAATGTTTTTGAAAGAAAATGATTGCATTTCGAAAACGGTTTCATTATAATCAAGACAAGATAGAAAATTCAAGGTGGTGATGATTTGTTAACGCCAGAACGACATCAAATCATTCTTCAATTATTAAAGGATCAAAGTACTGTTAAGATTCATGAAATTATGGAGTTAACGAACTCTTCGGAGTCAACAATCCGTCGGGACTTATCTCAGTTAGAAGAGCAAAAATTTTTAAAACGAGTTCACGGCGGAGCACAACGATTACAGGGGAAACTGCAAGAACCAAGCATGATTGAGAAATCTTCCAAAAACCTTCATGAAAAACGTTTAATTGCCAAGTATGCTGCAGGATTAGTGGAAGAAGGGGATTGCATCTATCTGGACGCGGGATCAACGATTATAGAAATGATTGAGTTCCTGACTGCAAAGGACATCGTTGTTGTAACGAACGGTCTAATGCATGTTGCTCCACTATTAAAAAAAGAGATTGCAACTTATTTAATCGGCGGATTTGTGAAATCGAAAACCAATGCCTTTATTGGGCGCGGTGCCTTAGCAAGTCTTGATCTGTATCGCTTTGATAAATGCTTTTTAGGAGTTAATGGAATTCATCCGGAATTTGGCTTTACTACTCCTGACCAGGAGGAAGCATTGGTAAAGCAGAAGGCAATTTCCTTATCAAGAGAGAGTTATGTTTTGGCAGACAGTACCAAGTTTTCGGAGATCTCATTTGCGAAAATTGCGGATATTCATAGTGCAACTATTATAACCAATGAATTAGATGAAGATAGTGAACCAATTTATAAAAATAGAACAAATATAAAGGTAGTGACAGTGTTCAAATAAAAGAAATTGAATAGAGGAGAGAAATACATGAAAATTACAGAATTGTTATCAAAAGATACTATTCTTCTTCATATGGAAGGCAGCCAAAAAGAAGAGGCCATCAACCAGCTTGTTGATGTTCTTTACAGGACCGACAAAGTATCCGATCGCGAAGCATTCAAAGTTGAAATTGTAAAGCGGGAACAGCTAAGTACGACCGGCATTGGTGACGGAATTGCAATCCCGCATGCGAAAACCAAAGCGGTAAAGAAAGCAGCCATTGCTTTTGGTAAATCCGTATCTGGAATCCATTATGATGCATTAGACGGGAAACCTTCACATTTATTTTTCATGATTGCTGCCCCTGAAGGCGCTAATAATACCCATTTAGATGCATTGGCACGCCTTTCTGGAATGCTAATGAAAGCAGAAGTACGCTATCAGCTGTTAACAGCAACTACTGCTGAAGAAATCCTTGATATTATTAATAAATATGATAAAGAAGAAGCTCAAGAAACGACATCTGTTGGAAAAAGGAATTTCATTGTTGCTGTAACAGGCTGTCCAACGGGAATTGCACACACATATATGGCAGCGGATTCATTAAAGGCTAAAGCTGCTGAAATGGGTGTAGATATTAAGGTAGAAACAAATGGTTCAGGAGGGGCTAAAAATGTCCTGACGAAAAATGAAATTGAAAACGCTGTCGCTGTTATTATAGCTGCTGATATTAATGTGGAAATGGAGCGCTTTAAAGGCAAGCATGTCATTCAGGCAGCAGTGGCAGATGGGATCAGAAAGTCGGAGCAATTAATCAACCGTGCATTAAAACAAGATGCCCCAATTTTCAGTGGGAATGGCAGCAGCGGTCAAACACAAAAAGAATCTAGAAGAGGCTTTTATAAACATTTAATGAACGGTGTATCCAATATGCTGCCTTTTGTAGTTGGCGGTGGAATATTGATTGCTTTATGCTTTATGTTTGGATATAAATCCTTTGATCCAAAAGATCCGTCTTATAACCCAATTGCTGCAACTTTAATGACGATCGGCGGTGGTACAGCATTTAAGCTATTGGTACCAGTTCT
>JAUZQA010000175.1 GCA_030705665.1 Bacillota bacterium | reverse complement strand
TGACTTGGTTTACAAGAAATGAATTAGATGAAATTAGAATTGCCGGTGCGTTAACAAAATTAGCAGCCGCCCTTGATTCATCAAAAAGAGGAATTGTAACAAACATCAATTTGCAAAAATCCCTGGACAAACAAAGCTTGAGCATGACAATAACATGTTCAGGAAATGCATTCGTTGAAAAGTTTCAAGCAGAAAAACAGGTAAGGCATTTAGAAAAAGCTCTTAAAAGAAATATTCATTTAGTTTTTGAGAAACGGAAATAATCGAAAAGGTCGCAGCGATTGCGACCTTTTCAATTTACATACCTGTTTAAGAAGAAATCAAAAACGCTAAATTTTACATATTTTTAACATTACTTTTAGAAAAAAATTAAATTTTTCAAATATAATGAAAGTAATAAATGGTTTGGAGGGATTGGATGAAAATTACCGTTACTGGAATAAGCTTTACAGGATGTAATGATATTACATGTATTAGACAATTATGGCCTCTAGTGAATGGTACATATATTCAAGAAGAAAAAACAAAAACCCTTCAAAGCGACAGACCACTGCTCAATAGCTCGATTAAGGAACTCCTTCATAGCTGCAAACCGCCAAATTTGATCAACACTGGGATAATCAAAAATTAGCTATCGCGAACAACCGCAGATGTGCGAAATAAGCCTGCAACAACTATTATATCCATGCTAGAGGATATGGTAGGTGTTGCTGTAATTATTTGAATAAATTGGGATACTTCCTGGAAGCACTTCTTCCTTTGGTTTACCCAGAGCAAAACCCTGTGCATAATCTACTCCTTGTTTCCTAATAAAAGCTAACTCTTTCGCTCTTTCTATTCCTTCTGCAATAATTTCCGTATGAGACTGTTGCGCATATTCAATGATTAATTTTACCAGTTGCTGTTGTTCTAAATTTTGATCAATATTTCGAATAAGGGACTTATCCAATTTTATAAATTCAGGCTTTAAATAAATAAGTGTTTTTAAGCTATTGTAACCGGAACCTACATCATCAATCGCAATTCGAAACCCTTGCGACCGATAATGGGAAAGAACTTTTTCAAACATCGAAAAATCTTTAACAGCGCTTTTTTCCGTCAATTCAAAAACAACCTGTTTCGGGTTAATTCCAAGACTGGATAATAGTTGAAGTGTTTCTCCGCTGTGATAGTTAGAATCCATTAATACACAGGGATGAATATTGATAAAAAGCAGAGTGTTTCCCTGTGGTAAATTACCATTTAACCGTTCCATAAAGCGTTTTAGAGAAATATTTCTGCAAAAACATTCAAAAAGAAATACTTGATTTGATTGTCCAACAAATTCATAGAAGTCTTCTGTGTTTGGAAATAAATTTGATTCATTCGGACGATTTAACGCCTCAAACCCAATCGTTTCTCCTGTTTTTAATTTAAGAATTGGCTGAAAGAAGGTACCGATATTATTATGTTTCATGATTTTATGCAATGCCTTTAGTCTTTTATAATATAAAATCTCATTGATGCTTCTTTCTTTTAGATACATTAAATATGAATAAAAATGATTCGTTCTAGATTTTGAAAATAACGGACTGTTTCTTTGTTTATCCATTTGCTGCACCTTCTTTGATTTGAAATAAAACTATACCACAAAATATATTCTAATTATCAAATGTTGATTTAAAGTAAATTTACTTCAGAGTTTTGTAAATTTTTAGAATAGCTGCTTTTGATATACAAAGTTATGCATATTCATTTTGTTGCAAATACATATGAAATTTACATTATTTTAACAGCAGCTTTAGAAGGATCCAACCCTTCTTTAATACACTTAATATGAATTTACTTTTTGGGGGATTGGAACAAAAATATAAGTTAAGGAGTGACCATATGGATACATTTTCACATATCGTCATCGGTATGGGCGTTGGTGGGCTTGCTCTAATAGATCCAGCTGTTTCAAATGATCCCACACTATCCCAGGCAGTCTTCGTTGGTGCAGTGATTGGTTCAAATGCCCCTGATTTTGATTTTGTTTACCGATTGAAAAGCAGAGGCAGCTATATTCGTCATCATAGGGGATTTTCACATTCACTTCCCGCACTTCCTTTATGGGGAATCATTGTTCCTGGCGTCATTTATCCATTTTTCTCTGGTATCAATTTCTTTCATTTATTTATTTGGTCTTTTTTAGCCGTTATTCTCCATGTATTATTCGATTTGTTCAATGTGGATGGTACACAAATCCTGCTCCCTTTTTCGCGAAAATGGATTGCTTTTGATGCGATTCCTTTAATTGATCCTTATATTTTACTCCTTCATTTTCTAGGCTTTGCTCTTTTTCCGTTTTTTCATAGCGGAGAAACTTTCCTAGTAATCTATGTATTCATTTTTTTATACATTGCACTTCGGACAATTTCAACAGTAGTAATAAAAAAGTACTTACAGATCTACTTTTTGAATGCCCTTCAGATCAAGTTAATTCCACGCATGGTATTGTTTAAATGGGATACGATTATTGAGACTGAGGAAGATTTTATTTTCGGGGTATATTCAAAAAATAGTCTGAAAGTAGAACACACCCTTTCAAAAAAAATAGACTTTCCAGAACTAGTAAAAGTCAGTCGAAATGACCATGCCGTTTCAGACTTTCTTTCCGCCACCCAGTTTGCTTATCCATTTGTTCACAAATATAAGAGCGGTTATTATATCTATTGGAAAGATCTCCGCTTTCGTACAAAAAAGTTTTTTCCATTTCGGGCAATCTTGTTTATTTCCTCTGATTTAAAAAACAAGAAAAGCTATGTAGGCTGGTTTAACTCCCTTAAAAAATATAAAAAAGTACTTAAGAACTTAAAAAAGAGTCATACCTCTATTTAACAAATTATGAGGCTGACCCAAAAGGCCGTTAAAAATGACTTTTTGGATCAGCCTCTATTTGTTAAAACATTATCGTTAACCAGAACAAATCCAAATGCACAAGACTAGTGTAATTTTGCAAAAAACAAAAAACTTGAAGGACGATTCTTCAAGTTTTTCGTTTTTTCAATATTATGTTCCGCAAAAGGTACGGTACGGCCGGGAGGGGGGCTCAGGCAGTACTGTGTATTCGTCCTGTTCAGGAGCATATGCGTATGGGTCTGAAAGAATATCAAGTAGTTTTTCCATCAGACTGTAATCTTCTCTCTCCACTGCCGCTTCCAGTGCGGCCTCCACCCGATGGTTACGAGGAATGACCGCAGGGTTGCTTTTTTGCATCAACTGCTTTGATGATTCTTTCGTTTCTTGTTGTCTTCCTATCCTTGCCTGCCATTTTTCATGCCACTTTAAAAATCCTGGGGTTCCTGCTAAGACCGTTTCCTCTAATTTATCTAAAGTTAAGGCCCGAAATGTGTTCGTATAGTCGGCCTGATGCTTCTCCATTAAATTGAGGAGTTCTTCGATAAGAGATCGATCCCCCTCCTCTTCGTTAAAAAATCCAAGCTTTGCCCTCATACCTGTCAGCCAAAAACTTTGATATAAATCCGAATAGCCAGAAATCGCATCCTGGGCTAATTTGACGGCGTTCTCTTCATTTTCATCAAGCAGCGGCAGCAGTGTTTCTGCAAACCTTGCCAGATTCCATCCTGCGATATAAGGCTGATTGCCGTATGCATAGCGGCCTTGCCTATCAATTGAACTAAATACTGTTGCAGGATCATAGGTGTCCATGAAGGCACATGGGCCATAATCAATCGTTTCCCCACTTATAGCCATGTTGTCGGTATTCATAACACCATGAATAAACCCAACCAATTGCCATTTCGAAACTAGGGAAGCCTGACGTTTGATTACTTCCTTGAGGAGTTCAAGGTATCGATTTTCACCTTCTTCAACTTTCGGATAATGGCGTTTGATTGTATAATCGGTGAGGGTGCGCAGCTCCTCAAGCTTGCACCAATTTGCCACATATTGAAAGGTTCCAACACGAATATGACTAGCAGCTGTACGGGTGAGAATGGAACCTGTCAGTTCGGTTTCACGGAAGACTGATTCGCCGGTTGTCACAACTGCCAGGCTGCGGGTAGTTGGAATCCCAAGCGCATTGATTGCCTCGCTAATGATGTACTCGCGCAGCATTGGTCCCAGCGCTGCGCGTCCGTCCCCGCCTCGAGAGTAAGGTGTTCTGCCTGATCCCTTGAGCTGAATATCTAATCGTTTCCCTTGAGGGGTAATATGTTCACCAAGTAAAATGGCACGGCCATCCCCCAACATGGTAAAATGCCCAAACTGATGCCCTGCATATGCTTGAGCAAGAGGTTCCGCCCCTTCAGGCAATAGGTTTCCGGCAAGAATCGCAACGCCATTCCCAGATTTCAAGATATCTGCATTCAACCCTAGGGATTGAGCAAACGGGACATTAAGCTTGATTAATTTCGGCGAATCTACTGGGTTCGGGTTTTGCCTCGTAAAAAAAGTCCTTGGCAAACGGGCATAGCTGTTGTCAAAGTTCCAGCCTGTTTCTTGTTTAGTTTTCATTTGGTCTCCTTTCAACTCTTATACATTGATGGTAAAAACCGTAAAAATATTACTGCCTCTTTTTAATAAACATTATAATCACTTTTTTAATAGGAATCCTAATTTAAACATCTTTTTTGGCTTTTATAGTGTCCTCCTCTAATACTTTCCTATTCTCCGCAACAAAAAATCCCCCAAACGATTCGTTTGAAGGATTTTTTGACTTACTTCGATTCAGCATGATCTTTAATTGGTTCTCCTGTATTTCCATCAAGGAAAAGCTTTTGCGTGCGCGGTCCCTTTGTAAAATCAAACATGTTTTCAATGCTGCCTGCTTTCGCATCAAGAGAAGTGCCACCAATACGCCCTAGATTCCAGTTATCTTCAATGAACTTTAGGATGGATGATTGGTCTGTTAGACCATGGTCAACAAAATTACTCTTTGCATATGGAGAGATGACTAATAGCGGCAATCGTGGTCCATATCCTGCTTTTCCTGAGTCTACTGTTTGACCGTTGTTTGGTGCTAATGCATGATCATACCAGCCATCTGAATCGTCATAAGAAATGACGACTGCTGTATCTTTCCACTCCGATGTTTTTTGAAGCTTATTAATCGTGTCGACAATAAATTTTTGTTCGTCGATTGGGTCAGAGTAGCCTGCGTGGCCATCTTGAGCCATTGGTGCTTTAAGATAGCTGACACTTGGCATATTTCCCTTGTCAACAGCTGTCCAGAAATCGTTCATGTCATATTGATGATTCGCCTGATCCTGTTTTCCAATCATATTAGCTGAACTTGGCGCCTTATGATCTGGATTTGCAGTAGACTTATAATATTCAAATGGCTGATGGTGCGGGCTATAATCTGTAACTTGTGCTCCGCTGATATTGGAAGTCTTATGGTTAGGGTCTGCAAAGCCGCCTTGGAACCAGCCCCAAGAAACACCTTTAGAATTTAGTAGATCACCAACGTTTTTATTTGAGTCATCCATTGCAACAGTTGCTCCTGTAGAAGACTTATCATAATATGGGTTTGGATCCCCTGTAACGGTTCTATTTTCATATTCATTCAATACATCCGCAGTCGCTTTTTGACCATTCTTATCATACAAAGTAGCTCCATGTGTTTCACCTGAAATCAGATTTAAAGCACCAGGTGTCGATGGTCCATATACAGTTCCATAGGAGTTATCGCTCATCGCAAAATTTTGCGCATAGTTCCATAGGGCAGTAACAGTATTACCATCATAATAATTCATAACGATTTTAGGATCAGCGCCGCGCCCAACGGTCTCAACAAACTTATCCATTTTTCCGCCATCGACAGCAGCAATCTCATCATGGTAGCTGTGGTCCATATCTGCTGTCATTGCTTGGGAACGGTCCAAGCGGACAGGGTTTGCGGAATTTGGATTACTTGTAATTAGATTGCTCTTTTCGATTCCCGTTTGAGTTCCGTTGTAATCTTTCGGAGTTAGTAAATTATTAACCACAGGAGTATTTTCTTTCGCCGTAAATTTTGGCTCACCTTTAATATTTAGGGCATATGGATATGTACCGAAGTAATGATCGAAGGAAACATTTTCTCCAAAAATAACGACCACATGTTTGATCGGTGTCTTTGTTTGTACATCTGCTTTTTTTACATTTTCACTTGCTTTCGTATTGACCTGTGCATTAGCTTGGGAGTTAATGACAGGAGTTACCGCTAATAGTGTACCAAGTGTAGCGGCACTTAAAACGTTAATCACTTTAGCTATTTTTTTACCATCCATAAAAACGCCTCCTATTAGGTTCTTCCTCTGTTCCTTTCATACTTTACAAGAGTTATGTAAAAGTAATATGAATCAATGGTAAAGTATTTGAAAAAAGTTTTTTATGAAAATATTACAAGGATGCAAAAAGCTACCCTTTTTGGGTAGCTTCCTTGTTTACGGTTATTTTTTTTCGATTGTTCCGTCCGCGTGCCGGGCAAATCTTCCCGCATTTTGCTCATTCACAGGATCGAGTCGTCCCCATGGCCAGCCGCCGAATTGTGTCCTTCGATATTCGTTAAAGGCATCATGGATTTCTTGCTCAGTATTCATGACAAATGGACCATACTGTGCGATGGGTTCTTGGATCGGTTCACCTTCAAGAACCAGCATATAACTATCCTTTGCCCCATTTGTAATCATAATTTCTTGGTCACCAGCCAGCTTTACCCGATGGGAATTTTGAATCGCAGTTCCATCAATAATGATTTCCTCACCCTCATAGAAATATATATTCCTATTCAATGTTTCAGATACACTTGGGAGAGTGTAAGTGGATTCTGGTTCCATATGAATCAGATAAATACCTACATGATGGTTTCTGTCTTTTGCCCATGAAGCAGCGGTTGGCTCCAAGCTGGTTTCCCCATTCATTCTTCCAGCAATTAACCTAACTGTCGTCTTCCTCCCATTTGAATCATTGGAATGTAAGATTGGAATGTCTTCAGCCCAAAGCATTTTATACTCTGGTTCAGCATACTTATCCTTCGCTGCAAGATTTAGCCAAATTTGGAAAAGGTGTAGAGGATTGCCTTTATCTTGATTGACAAGCGGAAACATTTCTGTGTGCTGACAGCCTTTTCCCGTTGTAAGCCACTGTACATCTCCATTCCCATAGCGTCCTTTGGCACCCAATGAATCAAAATGGTCCACAAACCCTTCAAGAACAACAGTTACGGTCTCGAATCCCCTGTGTGGGTGTGCAGGAAATCCTGGAACGGTTGTCCCGTGATACATCCGAAAACCGTCCTTTAATGTAAAATCCTCACCAAGGTTTCTTCCATCCAATGAGGTATTCGGCCCTTGCTGTTCATTTCCTTGGGGATAAGCATCTTTATGATGCATCGTCACGAGGAACGGGTCTTCTGCGACCCATTGAAAACCTAGTCTTTGTACAGCATGTACTTTCTTGTCTGTCATTGTTTTTTCCTCCATTATTTCACTAGAAACCTTAATGCTTGGTCCTAACATTTATCAAAATTTTATTCCACATGTTTTTCCATGCTTGTAATTTTGACAACTCTGTGAAATCATACACAATGTTATTGTAAGCAGTTCAGGATCGTGTTATATTAAACATGTGAAGTGAATCACAACAAACATATACCCCTTTGTTTGATCGTGAAACTTTCTCCCATCCCCTTTGTTAGTAAATAAAAAGACCCTAAGCACCGTTTGCTGGGGTCTACTTTATTTTTCAACAACCGCAAATTTTATCCTCCGTTTATGTAAAATCCATCTTAATTGTAGCAAAGCTTATTTTCATACTCAATTTTGTTGCCATATAGTATATAAGACTGCTTGAAAAATAATGTTTATTCCCAGCCCAATTCGTCAGGAAATACATTGTCATAGGTCGAAATTGTATAGGGCTCAGCAATCAGTTCTGCTACATCTTCACGCCATTTTTTGAAATGCTCTGTTTGTCTATGCTTCGCTTGATCTTCTGTAGACCGATAGATCTCCACCAACATAAACT
>JAUZQA010000174.1 GCA_030705665.1 Bacillota bacterium | reverse complement strand
AAGGTAAAATCAGTTGACAGGGATATTGACCATGTGTATGTATCTGCAAATCCAGACTTTTACAACCACATGAAAGATTATGGAAATGATATAAGAGCCGGTAAGCCTGTTTCGGGGTTCTTTACTGAATTTTCACAAACGATACAAAGGGTATTCCCTGATAGAAAATAAATGAATAAATAAATGAAAATGCCTAGCCACCCGGCTAGGCATTTTTTACCTCTTGGAAATATTCTTTATAAAAGCCTCCAACTTTTCCCGTGTTATCTATAATAAAATAAAATTCCTCAGTTTCATTTTTGACTTCATAAATTTCACCTATGGTTAATGCATGATTAACAATATATTTTTTAGCATCTGTATGAATGCATTCCACTTTCTTAATTGTTTTCCGATCATGCCATGTTAAATGAATCATTCCTGCCACCCTTTCTATTTATGTCCACATCCTAGTATAATCAGCTTATCATTTTCATGCAACTTTATTTCTTTCTTACACTTAATTATGTCATTCATGGAAAGAGTTTCAAAATAAAAGTCCAAATTTTGAAAATTTATAATAAGGTCTTTTCAAATAAATGAAAAACCCTTACAATATTAAAAACTGAATATTTAATCCATTTACCGGGGAGGCATTTTAGATTGAAAATTATGAGTAACGAACAGTTGATCGTTTCGTATCGGGATGCAATTAAATCGGGTAAGGAAAAAGAATGGGTTAGGATTTTGAAGGATGAAATATTACGTCGTGGTTTAACTCCGATAAAAGACCGCGCCATGCATAATTAACGTAAGTGTTTATAATCGACTTTAATTTCTTTTCGAATAAAAAACAACAACTGAATCAAGTTGTTGTTTTTTTATTTGCCAATATCGCTAGTATTTTACAAATTCATGGTCTGGTAAAACAACCATAACCTTTGTTCCTTTCCCCTCTTGACTCTCAATCGTTATATCACCATTGTATTTTGCAACTAATTTTTTTGCGATTGTTAATCCTAACCCAGTTCCGCCATTTTCACGGCTTCTGGCCTTATCAACCCGATAAAAGCGGTTGAATACATCCGTTATATGTTCTTTTGCGATGCCGATTCCATAATCCTCAACGATTAGAATCGTTTCATGTCTCGTTTGTCTGGCCCTGATTTTAATTTTGTGATTTTCCCCTGAATATTTTATTGCATTATCCAATAAAATGATGAGGATTTGCTGCAGGTGCTGTTCCGAAATCCAAAGCAATCTAAAAGGATGTTCAATCTTTACATCAAATTGAAATTCAGGGTGAATCATTTTTAAATTTTTGACGAGATTATCAAGCAAAAGTTCAGCATCAACCATTTCTTGTGTTAGAGACGTTCTGCTATTTTCAGCCCTTGTTAACTCCAACAAATCTAAAACTAATTTCTTTAATCTTGATACTTCTTGTAAGGAAGCGTTGATCGATTCATCAAGGATGGATGGATCCTTTTTCCCCCACCGATTTAATAAGGAAAGATGGCCTTCTAATATTGAAACGGGGGTTCTTAGTTCATGGGAAGCATCCTCAATAAATTGTTTTTGTTGGATAAATGAATGCTCAATCTCGTCCATCATTTCATTAAAAAGGGTGGAAAGCTGGCTTAACTCATCCTTTTGCTTATAAACTTCCATTCTTCCTTGGAAACCATTTTCTTTTATTTTTTTCATCGTTTCCGCTAAATTCCTAATTGGCTTAAGAAGTTGTTTGGCAAGTACAAAACCACATAGCGCACTAAAGAGAATAGCTGCAGTGCCAAAACCTGACATCACTACAAATAGGTGGTCCATCATTTTTTGATATGAATTTAATTCACGGACAATTTCAATGGTCCCTGTGAAGTTGTCTAACTTTAAAGGATATTTAGCTACAATTGCTTCGTTGTCTTCAGTTGTGACTTTTTCTAGTTTTTGTTTTTTCACAGGAGAAGGCTCTAAAACAGGAAAACTGCCATCTTTATCAGTTACTAAGATTTTCCCTTTATCATTATAGATCCTTATCAGCTGATCTTTTTCATTAATTTTTTTTATAAATGGATAACTTGCTTTAATTTCATCTTCCGTCAGCTTTTTATTCTCATCCTTATAATAAGTAGAAATATCTGCTATTGTTCTTTTAACCACAAGCTCTTCTCTTTTTAACATCCAATTTGAAACTGAGTTGTACTCCAAGAGGCTAAACAATGTAAATGTTAAAAATATCGCGAGCGAACCACTTAAGATTAATTTAGTCTGCCAGGATCCTTTTTGGGAAAGCCTTCTTAATAAATTAATCATCTCATCACGTACCCTGTGCCACGAACGGTTTGAATGTAACTAACATCGCTTTGACTGTCTATTTTATTTCTTAAGTAGCGGACGTAAACATCCACGACATTCGTTTCCACTCCGGTATTATATCCCCATACTTTATTTAAGAGCACTTCCCTCGTTAAAACAATATTAATATTTTTCATAAAAATAACTAATAAATCGAACTCCCGCTTCGTTAAAGCGATGATTTGCTCTCCTTTTTTCACGACACAAGACTCTAATTCAATTGTTAAATCTTTAAAAGTTAAAGTTGTTATTTCTTTTGTACTTAAAGCCTCAACACGTCGAAGCAATGACCTTAATCTTGCTAGAAGTTCTTCAATCGCAAATGGCTTTACAAGATAATCATCTGCACCGCTGTCAAGGCCCGAGACTCGGTCGAGCACGTTGTCACGTGCCGTAATCATAATAATCGGCAATGTTTTATTTACTTGTCTGATTCTTCTACATACCTCGAGTCCACTTAATTCCGGCAACATCACATCTAGGAGAATTGCATCCCAGTGATCTGTAAGGGATTGATTCAGCCCATTTCGGCCATCAAAGCAAACCATTGTTTCATATCCCTCATATTGCAATTCAAGTTCAATAAATCGAGATAAATTTTTTTCATCTTCAATAATTAAGATTTTTGGCATCTCATTCACTCTCACACATAATCTTTTATAAGAATATTTTACCGAAAGCTTCCAAGTTTTCCTAAGAAAAAGAAAAACACATGCAAATGTGAGCATGTGTCAGATAAGAAGGCTTTGCATTATGGTTAGAAGGATTCTTAGCAGCAGAAAATACACTTCTAAGCAATAATGATATCGTGTCAACATTTCGCCCGACGATTGTAAGCCTCTTTCGTCATTACAATGCCTATTGTAATGACTATTTAAAAGAGGAAAATGAAAGTTAGATTAAAATTTAATGAAAAAAGCATTTATACGTATTGAGGCTTTAGTGATAACTTCTCCAATTGAACAGCAATTTGATTGGCTGCATCAACTGGATTTTCAGCATATATATCGTAAAATTCTCCTGAATATTCCTGACGTTTGTAATCATACATGGGATCATAATATTTTTCTAATAATAATTGAATCATTTCTTTATACTGACGGGATTCAAGATGTTCTTCCAGCCTATTTTTGATTTCAGCATCTTTTAATCTTCTAAAGACTTTATTGAGCGAATCCTTAATAACATCAAAATACCATGCCTCATGTTTATATGGTTCGATATATTCTTCTGCAATGTGACTTACTCTTTGTTCGACAGAGGAATGGACATGAAAGTTGATTCCATTCATCTTTTTTTCCATTAACTTATCAGGTTGGGTAACTTTACCGATCCGTTTACTTTCTGCTTCCATCAAAAAATATGATGCTCCATACATTTCTTTCAGTTTTTTATACAAAAGGGAATCAAATTGTTTTTGATTATGTCCCTGACCTAAGCCAACCCCGCCAAAAATCGAGCCGCGATGGTTGGCCATACCCTCCAAATCTAATACAGGGAAACCGCGTTTTTCAAGGATTTGAAGTATTTCCGTTTTTCCAACCCCTGTAAGTCCATGGATTACGACCGCCCTATTCGGAATTAAATCGGGAATCTCATTGAGTATGAACTGGCGGTAAGCTTTATATCCGCCTTCTAATCGTTTGGCACGGATTCCAGCAAAGTCTAGAAACGTGATTACCGCCTTGCTTCGCATTCCCCCTCGCCAGCAATGAATAATTGGCTGTTCATGTGTTTGGCCTGCAGCACTTTTGATGGATTGCAGCAACATTGGAATTTTAGGAGAAACTAGTTCCATCGCTCTCCACTTTGCCTGTTCCTGTCCTATCTGTTTGTATATCGTCCCAATTTCTTCCCTTTCCTTGTCAGTAAATAAAGGGATATTGACCGCACCTGGAATTGCCCCTTCTTTAAATTCAATTGGAGCACGAATATCAATAACAACCGGATGGTCTATTTGAAAAAGTTCTTCAACTGTAATATCTTTCACTTGTACTACGCTCCTTAAAATAATAAAACTTCCTTTTGGGAAGTTTTAAATAGTAGCATTATCTTTCCATAAGAAAACACTCTTTTACTTGCTATCAAAAGAGGACATCTTAATTATATAAAAGATCATCAAATTGAGCAAATGTTCATAAAGGCTTATCTTCCATTAATAATCGAAAGTACTTAGATTGTAAACGATACTCCCGCAAACTTTTCAATCAATTGGCAAAATTCAGCCCAATTTTCCGGATAACAGTCAGTTCCTTCAAAGACGTGAGTTTTACTTGTTGTTTTCAGTTTTACCGTCCAGTTTGTTTTCCCAAGTGTAATGCCAACGTCTGCCCCATAAAAGGATTGCCACTCCCATATTTTCAATGCCATGATTTCCCTCTTGAATTCGTCTATATTCCCAAGCCTTCTTGTTGAAGGTGTCTGATTGCTTTTTTGATGTCTCTTATTTCTCCATTCAAAAAAGGAAAATCTTCTTTTAATGAAGTCAACATTTAATTGGTAACTTACTCCTTCGTCGCCCTCGAGATTAGCCGTAATGGAATACGGGTTTTTATCAGGTGCAATGGAGATGTTGCCCTCTCTTTCCCGAAATAAATCTTTTTTTCGAGTAACAATCGACTTAATATGTGAAGGTAAGATTGGATTACTCCGATCTGTCACTAGCAGCTCGTTGACCTCCTCGCAGATTGAGGGAATGGATAAAGGACCTTTTTCATCTAAAATCGAAATAATGGTTTCATATATTTTCACAAACCCCCACCTTCTTTCATCTACAATTGCTTTTAAACTTGGCCTTCTCGTTTAAATTATAGTAAAAAAAAATCTTTCAAGCTGTAACAATTGACACGAATTTTGCTTGATATAAAGAAAAAATCCACCAGCGTGGATTTTTCTTTAAATAACATTTTGTTCAGGATGAAGAACGGTTATTAGGTTTTTTATTGCAGGAAGATCGTCTTTTTCAAAGAGGTCTACAATCTTACTGCCTACAATTACTCCATCACAATAGGATGCTAGTTCCTTTACCTGGTCTTCATTAGAAATTCCAAATCCCGCTAAAACAGGAATAGGACTAACTTCCTTTACTCCTTTCAAAAATTCAGCTAATGAATGATCGTATTCATTTCTTACACCTGTTATCCCCTTAACTGTTACTGTATAAAGGAATCCATTTCCTTTTTTCGCAATTGTTTTGATCCGCTCAATTGGAGTAGTCATCGTAACAAGCCGAATCAATTCGATCCCTGCTTCAGCCAATTGGGGTGCAATAATCGCTTCCTCTTCGATCGGTAAATCAGGAATAATGCACCCGTCAACTCCTGATTTTTTTATATCGTGAACGAAGCTCTCAATACCGTATGAGTATACAGGATTTAAATACGTCATTAATAATAGCGGAACCTTAACTGTTTCTCTTGCTTTTGCTACCTCTTTAATGACGTCAGTTAAATTGGTTTCATTTTTAAGAGCCCTTATCCCAGCCCGTTGGATGATAGGCCCATCTGCAACCGGATCAGAAAATGGGATCCCGACTTCAACAGCAGTGACACCCAGTGCCTCCAATGTTTGAAGACGATTCGTAAGGCAATCGAGACCGCCATCTCCAGCCATAATATACGGAACAAATGCCTTTTGGTTCCTTTTCTTTAATTCGCTAAATGCTTGTTGAATTCGATTCATCCTCGCTTCTCCTTTTCCATAATGGCTCTCACTTGATCAACGTCCTTATCGCCTCTTCCTGAAAGGCAAACAACAATACTTTCATTCTCTGACATTGTTGCCGCAAGCTTTACGGCATACGCAACAGCATGTGAGCTTTCAAGAGCTGGTATGATACCTTCAAGTTTTGTCAGCAAACTAAACGCTTCAAGTGCTTCCTTATCGGTAATAGACTCGTACACTGCACGTCCAATTTCTTTAAAATAACTATGTTCAGGACCTACACCAGGATAATCAAGCCCCGCTGAAATCGAAAATGCTTCTTGGACTTGCCCGTCCTTATCTTGCAATAAAAACATTAGTGCACCGTGCAGCACACCTGGTCTGCCCTTTGTTAAGGATGCTGCATGATAGTCTGTGTCGACTCCTTTTCCAGCTGCCTCGACCCCATATAACTTAACCTCTTGATCCTCTACAAACGGATAAAACATTCCCATTGAATTACTGCCGCCGCCAATAGCCGCGACAAGCGCATCAGGAAGTTTACCCTCCCTTTCTAGAAATTGTTCCTTTGTTTCTTTGCCGATCACACTTTGAAAATCACGGACAATTTGCGGGAATGGATGTGGTCCTGTAACAGATCCTAATAGGTAGTGGGTATCATCCACATTTGCCACCCAGTAACGCAAGGCCTCGTTAACAGCGTCCTTTAAAGTTCGGCTTCCAGATGTAACACTGACGACCTTTGCTCCGAGCAATTCCATACGGAAAACATTCAAAGCCTGCCTTTTGATATCTTCCTCACCCATAAAAACGATACATTCCAGATTCATTAAAGCACATACGGTTGCTGTTGCAACTCCGTGCTGTCCAGCACCTGTTTCCGCTACTATTTTTCTTTTCCCCATTCTTACTGCCAAAAGCGCCTGCCCAATCGCATTGTTAATTTTATGGGCACCTGTATGATTCAAGTCCTCACGCTTGAGATAAATTTTCGCCCCGCCCGCATATTTCGTAAGGTTTTCAGCAAAATACAGCGGAGTTTGCCGTCCTACATATTGAGCTAATAACCGCTCGAATTCAGCCTGAAATTCAGGATCATTCTTTGCTTCTTCGTAAGCTGTTTCTAACTCAACAATGGCTCTCATCAGAGTCTCAGGTACATATCTGCCCCCAAAAATCCCAAAATGTCCGCTTTTATCAGGTAATGTATATGAATTCATGTTAATTTCCTCCCAGCAATACTGCCTTTTACCATTTCAATAAACTTCTTTATTTTGTTTAAATCCTTTATCCCGTCTGTTTCTACACCACTGCTGACATCGATCATGTAGGGGCAGACCTGACGAATTGCCTCAAGAACATTTCCTTCATGTAAGCCACCGGCAAGGATTATTTTTTTCCCAAATAGTTCTTTTTGATCCTTAAGAATACCCCAGTCAAATGCAAGCCCATTTCCGCCATGATATTTTCCTTTTGGTCCATCCAGCAGAAGATACTCACATGGATAATCCTTCATTGCCTCCAGACTGTCAAAACCTTCAACTCCAAAAGCTTTAATCACCGGGAATGAAAGACTTTTACTTAATTCAGCTGACTCATTGCCGTGCAATTGAACATGTGTTAAGCCAACTGCTTGCCCGATACGTTCAATCTCTTCTTTCGTTTCGTTAACAAACACACCGACTTTCATGATGCTGGTCGGTAGTTCTGCTGCAATTTCCCTGGCATTATTTACATCAATTTTCCGTTTACTTTCTGCAAAAACAAAGCCGATTGCATCTGCCCCGGAATCCACTGCTGCTATTGCTGCCCCTACATCAGTAATTCCACAAATTTTCACCTTCATCATTTATTCCCCTTAAACTCTCAATCTAAAAGATTCTAATCTCTGTTGTATATTATCACTTTTCATCAGAGACTCCCCAACCAGGATCCCATTTGCTCCTGCCAACCTTACTCTTTCAACATCTTCTTTTTGATGTATTCCACTCTCGCTTATTAAATAAGCGTCAGCTTTCTT
>JAUZQA010000173.1 GCA_030705665.1 Bacillota bacterium | reverse complement strand
GGGTAGAAAGTGAGAATTAATTCTTCCCAAAAGGATGGCTGACAATGTTTCCAGGAAGAAGGGCAGTTATCTTCTAAACAATCGGTCATAAATTTGGAGAAAATCCGGAGAAATTCGTTGCGCTCTTGGTCAGAAGGTTTTTCGCGTTTGTAGGTAATTAAATCTTTCCCATAATACTCAAAAACACCTCGGTGCCTCATGTCAAACTCTGAACTAGTAGCTAAATCCATAAAAATTTGCTGCCGCTCTTTTTCATCCTTAATAGGAATGGTTTTAACCCGAACTTGAGGTTTCATTGGAGGGTGCTGCTTTGATTTCTTTCTTCTTCTAATCATAGACATCGACCAACTTTCTGGGGAATTTTTAAATCGAGGAATTTAAGAGAGAATTTGAGAGGACTATTTGTATTATATCGTTTCTTTCTAAGGAAAGGCGGAAGGAATTGTAGATGTTTTGTGAAAAGTCCAAATTTAAAAAGGTAACGAATCATGACAATAAATGTTCAATCCTTTTTGAACTATATGTGAATTGTTGGACATAGTACTCTCCGTTAAAGAAAAAAGATCTATAATAACAATGTAATCAAGTTAATAATATTGATTTTAGAAAAGGGGTCTTTTATATGTTTAACAAATTTCTTAGAGAAAATAAAACAGCAGCCTATATTCTTACGATCATTCGTTTATACGTTGGTTATGAATTCATGTTGGCTGGCTTTGAAAAAATATCTGGCGGTAAATTTGATGCAAGTGGATTCTTAGCAGGAGCTATTCATAATCCAGTTCTAAGTCCTGCAAAAGCAGTTGAATATCCTAATTATGTAGGTTTCTTACAGCATTTTGCCTTACCAAATGCGCATCTTTTCAATGTCCTTGTTCCTTACGGTGAGTTTTTAGTAGGCTTAGGCTTAATCCTTGGGTGCTTAACAACTGCCGCTGCATTCTTTGGTCTTGTGATGAACTTCTCATATGTAATGGCTGGTGTTGTATCATCCAACCCATTAGACATTCTTCTAGGCGTGATTATCTTATCTGCAGGGTTCAATGCAGGTCGTATCGGTTTAGACCGTTGGGTGATCCCATTTATTCATAAATTTGCTGGTAAAGAAAAAGATACTATCAATTCTGTTAAACACAGTGCCTAAACGATAGGAAGGCAATCGCAATAATTACAGGTAAAAGAAATTAAATAGAATCGTAAAAAAAGGGGGACTCATTTTTAAAACGAGTCTCCTTTATGAACATATCTGAATTTTTTTAGTTGGAATTTGATTGGTTTTAGAATAAGAATAGTCTTCAGCAAACGACCCGATTGTTAAGTAGCAAATTTAGCATCTATAGCGGTGAACCTTATCATAAGTAAATGAGGTTTTTATTCTATACAAAGAAATAAATGACACCTAGACCGCACTATGTCTAGGTGTCCCTTTATTGTGTCATGTGATGTATCCAATGTCTAAAGAAACGGTGTTAGGAAGCTTCACTCAAGTTAGTTTCATTGTTTTGGTCACTTGATTCGGATTTATAAAAATCTTGTTTATCCAAGAATATGGTGGCCAAGGTACCCCCAACCAGACCCCAGAATGGCGCTCCGATATGGAGAATAGAGATCCCAGATATTGTGATTATAAAGGAAAAGAGGGCGCCTGATTTGAATGGACCAGAGAAACTCATTTTCAAAGAGTCAACCAGTACACTAATCATGGCGACGCCACCTAGTAATTGAATTAATGAGGCCGGAATGACATTTGGAATTTGCGAAGCTATTGGAGAAAATAGAGCTAATAGACAGGATAATACTCCTAATACAATAGCAGCGACATACCTATGTTCAAGTTTGCCTGATTCTTTATTAACAAGTAAGCCCGTCATGGGACCTGCAATGCAGGCTGGGTGGCCCCCAAAAAAAGCATTTATAATGGTACCGATTCCGCTCCAATTGGTCATGGCATTGATTGGTGGACGATAGCCATGGGTCTCTAACATAGCAATCCCTTGGGCATTTTGAATGGCAATAACCGTTAAGAGTAATGGAATGACAAGTTCCCCTACAACAGAAAAACTAAATGATGGGATGATAAAATGGGGAATGCCCATTGCTATATGGAGAGGCTGTGCAGAAACGTTCGGCAAAAATTTAAGACAAAGAATTGCTGCAATGATCGCCCCTAATATAGGCGGAAACTTTTTTGAAAATCGTAAGAAAAAAGAAAGAGCAAGAAAGACAAGTAACGGGATTCCGTTGAGTAAAGGATTTTTTATAACCGAGCCGATCATTTCAGTTCCGAAAGGGAGTAAAACGCCTGACACCATCCCCATCATAACCGGCATAGGCAAAACCTTCATCAATTTTGTAACAAGGCCAGATAAGCCTAAAAGAAAAATAAGGATCCCGGTTATAATATAGGCACCAACCACTTGGTTGAAAGAATAATGGGTTAAGCTTGAGCCGACAAGAATGGCTCCAGGTATTGAAAAGGCATAGCCTATGGGTTGCCCATAAAATAAGGAGACGATGAGCGTTAGGAGTCCCCCCATTCCATAAATGGCGAAAATCCATGAGCTGGTTATGCTACCAGACAAATGACCTTTTGCAGCAGCTTGTAAAACAATTAATAATGGTCCTGCTGCACCAAAAAGCCAGGACACAAATCCATTCGATATATTCCCAACCGATAAAAGCTTTGGAAATTGTATGGTATTTTTTTTGAACAACAAAGTCACTCTCCTTCAACATATGAATTAGATTACATCTTAGTGTATACTCAATTTATCAATACTTAAAATATCTGTTTTATCTTTTTACTATATCTTTTGGGTATGATGGAGGTTTCATCTTGGATATTCGACAGTTAAAATACTTTGTCACTATAGCAGAAGAAGGTAAGATCACGACCGCTGCAAAGAAATTAAATATTGCTCAACCCCCTTTGAGTAAACAACTCAAACAAATGGAAGAAGAGCTAGGAGTCGTTTTATTTGATCGAGATAACAAAAGTCTTAATTTAACCTTGGAGGGGGAAAGATTACTTCTTCGAGCAAAAGAACTTTTAAATAAACTTGATGAAACAATGGTTGAAGTTCAAGAATTGAGGAAAGGCGCCAGTGGGATTTTATCTGTTGGATCCAATCTTTATTGTGCATCTTTACTTCTTTCTAAGGTGGTAGATAGTCGTGAGAAAAATCCAGGTCTTACTTTCAAAGTATGGGAAGGTGAAACGATTCATCTTATAAAAATGTTATCTAAACGTCAGATTGAGATTGCGATAACAAATAGTCCAATAACAGAAAAAAGTATCTCTCAAATGACATTGGAAAGTGACCCATATGTGCTTGTTTTGCCTGAAAAATGGACATGGAGTGGATCAGAACAATGTAGGTTAGAGGAAATCATCGATTTGCCATTGATTCTTCTGCGACCAAACTATGGTTTAGGTGCGTATGGACAAATTGTCAATGAATTTCAACGGTTAGATTTAGAACCAAATATACTGTGCGAATGTCAGGATTTAATTATGTTACTTGGTCTCGTTTCATCGGGGTTTGGTGCAACGATCTTACCGCTCTCGTTATTATCCCTCCATTCATTGGGAGGATTGAGAGTCATTCAGCTAAAGGATCAGACCTTAATATCTGAACCCAAAGTAATTTGGAGGAAGAATAGTTACTTATCAAAAGCAGCAAAAGAATTTTTAAAACTTTTTTAGACCCCAAAATTATTTACTCAAAAGTAAAAGACTTCAACGTTGAAAAATGGAAAATAAAATGAAACAGGTATTTGTTTTGACTGTGGTAAAGTAGATCTTTAAATGAAAAATAAAATATATTCATGGTTTTATAACCTCATTTAGATTCGTTACGGAGATCCGTATCACAAGTAAGTGAGGTTTTTATTGCCTAGTTTCAACGTTAAGAAGAGAAGAACAGGCAGACTTAGATCACAGTTGAATGAAAAAATGCTGAGCCTAATTAAAGGAATTTGATGAGGTTACTAGTATTAGAATGTGTATATTTAGGAGAATCTGCACTCCTAAATGAGCAAAAAATTATCCGAGATATTTTTTTAGAAATAACCCCTTCCTCTCAGTTGGGGTCTTTAAATTGTTCATACGATTGTAACAGTGAATTATAGTGGTTATGAGACAATTATTTTTATATAATAAAAAAGCAAAGAGAGAGCAATTTCTCCGTTTACTTACGATGGCCGAAAGAGATTCTCTGTTTTGAAAAGTAATATATTTCCATCCTGTTTATAATCCACCTTCAAAAACAATGATTCAGTTGAAATTTATAGAGCTCATTGCTTCGTCGCCAGTCAATTCTTATCAAGCGCTTCAAAAATAGATTGCTTTCTTGGAAGCGTCATTATATTATTTTAGAATACCTTTTAAATTCATAGTATCTTCCTCTTATTAATCCCAAGTATTAACCTAGTGAGATTTTCTACTCTGATCTAATTTACCTTGCTGAAATGAAAATATGTAAAAACATTTTAAGTAATACAAAGTATACATTCCGTTTTGAAGGTATACGATAACTATAATTAGGGGGGAAATGTGTGTCAAACACAAACACAACCAAAAAGTTGACTTTAATATCCCTAGTATTAATGATTTTTACTTCTGTTTATGGATTCAACAACATTCCAAGATCATTTTATAAAATGGGTTATGCTGCTATTCCTTGGTTCATATTTTCAGCCATAACTTTCTTTGTTCCTTTTGCTTTAATGGTAGCTGAATTCGGTTCCGCCTTTAAAGAGGAAAAGGGCGGTATCTACTCATGGATGGAAAAATCCATCGGTCCAAAATTTGCATTTATAGGAACGTTCATGTGGTATTTTTCTTATATCACTTGGATGGTTAATGTCGCATCCGGTATGTGGGTTCCGGTGTCAAATGCTATCTTTGGACAAGATACAACTCAAAATTGGACTTTATTTAATCTTCGAGGACCTCAGGTTCTGGGGGTTTTAGGAATTGTATGGATTCTTATCGTAACCTATACATCATCCAAGGGTCTGGATAAGATTAAGAAAGTAACCTCTGTAGGCGGTTCTGCAGTCTTGTTATTGAATGTATTTCTTTGGATTGGTGCAATAGCAGTACTTATAGGGAATCATGGACATTTGGCGCAGCCGATTACAGGGTTGCATTCATTCACGCAAACACCAAATCCTGTATATGCAGGAGATATTATTGCATCATTAGCCTTTGTGGTATATGCCCTCTTCGCTTATGGCGGACTTGAAGCAGTAGGCGGTTTAGTGGATGTTACAGAAAATCCGGAAAAAACATTTCCGAAAGGTATTCTCTTATCTGCAGCCATAATCGCTGTAGGGTATTCATTTGGAATACTGTTAATTGGAATATTCACAAACTGGGCATCTGTAATGGGTATTGCAAATGTTAACCTGGGAAACGCAAGTTATATCGTTATGGCTAATTTAGGCTACTCACTAGGTACCGCTTTTGGGGCTAGCCATACTGCAGCTGCAGCTTTAGGTGCTGGGGTCGCAAGATTCATCGGATTGTCAATGTTCCTTGCACTGTCCGGTGCGTTCTTTACCCTGATGTTTTCGCCGTTAAAGCAGCTAATTGAAGGAACACCTAAGAGATTGTGGCCCGGAAAAATCGGTGAAACAAAGAATGGGCTGCCTGTTAATGCTATGTGGATTCAGGCTGCTATTGTTTGTGTAATGATTGCACTAATTGCTTTCGGTGGAAGCACAATGGCAGCATTCTTTAACATACTCGTTTCGATGACGAACGTGGCTATGACAATACCGTATGTATTTATCGCACTCGCATTTCCGTATTTTAAGAAAAAGGTGGAAATCAACAAGCCGTTTATCGTATATAAAACGCAATTGGGCGCAAATATTTGGACATGGATTGTTGTTCTGACAGTTGGACTTGCAAATTTCTTTAGTATCATACAGCCGGCTATAGAAGGGGATATACAAACAACCATTTGGAGTGTGGCCGGACCCGTTATTTTCTCAGTTGCTGCTTGGTTAATGTATAGCAGATATGAAAAAATACAAAATATAGAAAAGCAGAAACAAAAGAAAATAAGTTAGCCTAAAAATTCAAAAAGTAAAGAGTAAAGTGGAGCATAAAAAGGCTTCACTTTTTTTCTTATTTAAAGTACCTCATTTAGATCTGTTACGGTGAACCATATCATAAGTAAATGAGGTTTTTTGTTTGTTGCTTCAATTTAAAGATATGAAGTGCATATAGTATCAATATTGATAACAGGGCAACTCTCTACGCTGAGAGTTGCTTTGCTTCTTTTCTAAATAGTAAATCTATTTAAGATCATCAGGACGGAAAAAAGTAATACCTCGGATTAAAATATTTTTAATTCAAGGTAATTAATAATATAATGATTATGGTTAATTAATAAATATATAAACCATTAGCATTTTGGAGGAATAGTAATGATAGATACTCAAAAGGGAATGGAAATTGGGGTATATACTCTAGCTGATTTGGGTCCGAATCCCCATACAGGAGAAACAATAACTACAGGTCAGCGGATAAAAGAAATTTTAGAAGCGGCAAAATTAGCAGATGAGGCTGGACTTGATGTATTTGGAGTAGGTGAACATCATCGGCTGGACTATGCTGTGTCATCTCCTCAGACCGTTTTATCAGCCATTTCGCAGGTCACAAAGCAAATAAAGTTAACCAGTGCCACGACGGTTTTAAATACCGCGGATCCTGTCAGGTTATTTGAGGATTTTGCTACACTGGATTTACTGTCGAACGGAAGGGCCGAAATCATTGCTGGAAGAGGGGCTTTTATCGAATCCTTTCCTTTATTCGGATATGATGTGAATGATTATGATGAATTATACGAAGAGCATCTTGAGCTTTTTCTAAAGCTAAATAAAAATGAAAGAGTAACCTGGAATGGTCGTTTCCGCTCTCCATTACAGGATGCAGAAATTGCACCAAGGCCCAAACAAAAAAGTATTCCACTTTCAGTTGGAGTGGGCGGTACCCCGGAAAGTGCTGCGAGAGCGGGGAGATTGGGAACGGATTTAACACTAGTAGTGCTTGGAGGAAATCCAATCCGATTTAAACCACTTGTCGATATTTATAGAAAGGAGGCTGTCAAAGCTGGTCATCCTTTAGTGGATTTGAAAATTACCGTAGCAGGACATGCCTTTATTTCGAAGACCACAGGGCAGGCTAAAGACGACTTTTATCCGTATCATTCAAATTATTGGAAATACCTAAATCGTCAGCGTGGAATGAGTACCCATATGTCCAGAGCGGACTTCGAACTGATGGCAGGGCCAGAAACAGCATTATTTGTCGGCAGCTCCCAGCAAATCATAGAAAAAATAATGCATCAATATGAGTTATTCGGCCATCAGCGGTTTATTGCTCAAATGGATATTGGTGGTATGCCATTTAATAAAGTCGCTGAGAACATTGAGAGATTGGCAACAGAAGTAGCACCCGTCATTCGGCGGGAAACGGGAGGGAAAACCCATATTTCACAATATTTTTAAATTTAGGTACTATATTGGGAAAAATAGTGAAAGCTATTTATGGTGAAAAATCACCTTAAAAAATAGTTAGTAAAACCTCATTTCGATGTATCACGCTGAACCTTGTCATAAGTAAATGAAGTTTGGTAGATTTGGTTCAAATGTTGGCGTGGTGTGCCATAATAAATAATTTTCCTAAATTCTGGATATCTAGATAGGTAATGGATATAGATGGGTGCATTAAGGAGGACGGGATAATATACGTAAAAGGGGTGGTCTCCAAAGACAATTCCTTTAAGTGCAGTGGCCATTTCTTTTTTGAATATACGAAAACGGTTTCCAGCAAGTTTTTGACTGAACTCCCCACCATCTACATACACTGCTCCTAATAAACTTACACGACCATGTGAATCTTTTTTCCATTCTGCCAACACTTCGTCATGCATTTTGTGGTCAATGGATTGATCGTTGTACACATATCCAATATCCAAAAATAATTCGGCTGTAATATCTGAAT
>JAUZQA010000172.1 GCA_030705665.1 Bacillota bacterium | reverse complement strand
CTTTGTCCAGCTGAAAGTGTGACTTCCATGTTTTAAATAAAATCTCAATCTGCCAGCGAAATGAATACAGTTGGTAAAAATCATGCGGACTAATTTCCTCTTGTGGTATATTGGTAAACAAATAGTTAAATGCTTGTTTTTGGAGGGTAAGGCTGGTCAGAGCTTTACCCTTTTTCTTTTGAACCCTCTTCTGTTTACCCTGTCAACGAGCAGCCTGTTCTTCCGTTAAGCAATGAATGGAAAGACGTGGAATGTACAAACGTTCTGCACCCAAATAGACATCAAGTAAAACTTATAGGCAACTCTTGCTAGGGAGATTTCTTCGCTGTTTAAAAACCGATCGTATAAAACCAAAATCCGTTCACGGGAGCTCGGCCCTGAAATCACTGATCAATTTGGTGAACAAAGAATCAACATAGATCGTCTCCTCATTTTTCCAATTGTATTTTCCCGGTAAGCCTGACAATTCATTACGATAAGGATGTTAAAGTGGGGGATATGGTCCACTTTTTTGCAAAGTAAAAGTTGACGAGTTTTTACAGTTTGAGGGTGATCATTGGATTGTTAAGGAAGTTGGTGTCGATTTAAATTATATTAAGAGAGCTGGAGCCCTTTTAACTGATGAACTCTCTTATTCCCGATTAAAAGAGGAAGTTTCGAATTGGGAAGAGGAAGAATGGATCGCTGACTTACCTAACAATATCAAGGCATAACTGCCTATTTCATTCTGCGAAAGTTGAGTAATCATCATTTAGAATCTCATATACAATAAGTTTCGAATTTTTGACAATATTTTAGAAAGTCTGAAACGGAGGGAATGAAAATGCTTTAAAAATAAATATGTCGAATATTATCGAATTTTATTAAAAATACCTAGTAAAGCTTTGATGGTAGTATAAAAAAGATAGTTTAACTTAAAAAATGCATCATTTGCTGATGAAAATAAGAGAGGTGAAGAGGATGGTATCCAATCCTACAGATTTTCAGCTGCATCTATTTCACGAAGGTTCATACTACAAGTGCCATGAATTATTTGGAGCCCATGTCATTAAAAACGATTTAGGAACAAATACCTGCTTTGCTGTGTGGGCCCCTGCAGCAAAGAATGTGAAATTGGCAGGCGATTTTAACAACTGGAATGGAGACGGGTATGATCTTGTTAAGATCAATAAAGAAGGCGTCTGGACATTAACGGTTGAAGAAGATTTAACGGACGCTTTATACAAGTATGAAATTACTGCCCGCGACGGGAAAAAGATTTTAAAGTCTGATCCGTTTGCGTTTTATTCCGAAATACGGCCGAATACTGCTTCCATTGTTTATCCGCTTGAAGGCTATAAATGGAATGACCGCCAATGGCTGCGAAAAAGGGAAAAAAATCAAACTCTCTCACAGCCGGCTGCCATTTATGAAATCCATTTTGGCTCGTGGAAACTGGGGACGGATGGGGAGCTGCTTACTTACCGCCAGCTCGCTGATGAGCTAATTCCTTATATCCTGTCACATGGATATACCCACATTGAAATTTTACCTGTAACAGAGCACCCGCTTGACATGTCCTGGGGATACCAGGGAACAGGGTATTTTTCTGTAACCAGCCGTTATGGAACACCGCATGACTTCATGTATTTCGTAGATCAGTGCCACCAGAATGGGATTGGCGTAATCCTTGATTGGGTACCAGGGCACTTTTGCAAAGACGCGCATGGCCTGTATTGCTTTGACGGAAGTAATGTCTTTGAATACCCTAATCCAAAGGACAGGGAAAACGATGTCTGGGGAACTGCAAATTTTGACCTTGGAAAAACAGAAGTGCGCAGCTTTCTGATTTCAAATGCGCTGTTTTGGATTGATCAGTTCCATATTGACGGATTCAGAGTTGATGCAGTTGCAAATATCATTTATTGGCCAAACTCAAGTCTTGATGCAAATCCTTATGGAATTGAGTTTTTGCAGAAAGTAAATACTGCTGTAACGGACAATTTCCCGGGCGTTATCATGATTGCCGAGGATTCTACCGCATGGCCGAAGGTAACTGAACCGGCCAAGGACGGCGGTTTAGGATTTACGTATAAATGGAATATGGGCTGGATGAATGACATGTTAAAATACATGGAAACCAGTCCGTATGATCGAAAATATCATCATAATCTAGTCACCTTTTCTTTTTTGTATGCCTTTTCTGAGAAGTTTATCCTGCCTTTTTCCCACGACGAGGTTTGTCATGGTAAAAAATCACTTCTTGATAAAATGCCTGGGGACTATTGGCAACAGTTTGCCCAGTTAAGACTGCTGTTAGGCTATATGACTTCCCACCCCGGCAAGAAAATGACCTTTATGGGGACAGAACTTGGCCAGTTTGCCGAGTGGAAGGATAAAGAACAACTGGATTGGCATTTGCTTGATTATGAGATGCACGAGAAGCTGAATCTGTTTGTCAAAGAACTGATAAAAATTTATAAACGTTCAAAGCCCCTCTATGAGCTGGACCATGTCTACGATGGATTTGAGTGGATTGATGCTGACAATGCTCAACAATCAATGTTTTCATTTATCCGCAAGGGCAAACAAGCGGAAGATTATTTAGTCATTGTCTGCAATTTTACACCGGAAACCTACTCAGGCTATCGAATTGGTGTAACAGGGCCGGCAACTTTTCGCGAAATTTTAAACAGCGATGCAGAAGAGTTTGGCGGATCAGGAATTATCAATAAAAAGCCAATCAAAACAGAAGAAATTGAATTTCACGGAAGACCTCATTCAATTGAGATGAATATTTCTCCGTTTGGAATATCCATTTTACGACCAGTTCACAAAAGAAAGGGGAAGGTAACGGATGAAAAAGAAGAAAGTGGTAGCCATGCTGCTCGCCGGGGGACAAGGAAGCAGATTAAACACCCTGACAAAAAATCTCGCTAAACCGGCTGTTCCGTTTGGCGGCAAATATCGGATCATCGATTTTCCATTGAGCAATTGTACAAACTCGGGAATAGATACTGTAGGTGTCTTAACCCAATATCAGCCCCTTGTCCTTAATTCCTATATTGGCATAGGAAGTGCCTGGGATCTTGACAGAAAGGATGGCGGCGTAACCGTGCTTCCTCCCTATGCAGCATCTGAGGAAATGAAATGGTATACAGGAACCGCGAGTGCAATCTTTCAAAACCTGAACTATCTACATCAATACAGCCCGGAATACGTACTGATCTTATCAGGCGATCATATCTATAAAATGGACTACGAATTGATGCTTGAACATCATATCGAAAAAGGTGCAGATCTAACTATTTCTGTCATTGAAGTTCCTTGGAATGAGGCAAGCCGGTTTGGCATCTTAAACACAGATGAAGATTTGAAGGTTGTCGAATTTGATGAAAAGCCGAAAGTGCCAAAAAGCAATCTTGCATCGATGGGAATTTACATTTTCAACTGGAAGGAACTTGAAAGATATCTTCTGTTGGATAATGGAAATTCACAGTCATCCCATGATTTTGGGAAAAATATTCTTCCCCTCATGCTAAATGACGGGAAAAAGTTAGTTGCTTACCCGTTTAAAGGCTATTGGAAGGATGTTGGAACGGTTCAAAGCCTTTGGGAAGCCAATATGGATTTGCTAGACGAAAATTCTGAGCTGAATTTGCTTGATCAGAGCTGGAGAATATACTCTGTTAACGCCAATCGGCCGCCACAGTTTCTCAGTCATGATGCCAGTTTGACAGATTCACTTGTTACCGAGGGATGCATTATCGAAGGAAAGATTACCAGATCAGTGGTTTCTCAAGGTGTAACAGTAGGAAAAGGAACAATTGTAAACGAAACCTTCATTATGCCTGATGCAGTCATCGGGAAGAATTGTTTCATTGAAAAAGCCATTATTTCCGCAGAAGTGATCATACCTGACGGGATAATCATCTGTCCGGGAGAAGATGGTAACATCGTGCTGGTGTCTAAAGAAACAATAAATGAAAAGGTATCTATTTAAACGCTGGGGAGGTTATGGTATTGAATAAACGGTTACTGGGTATTATCGATGCAACAACCTTTTTTGAAGACCTTGTCGAGTTGACACGCAATCGTTCAGCTGCATCCATTCCATTTGGCGGGAGATACCGCATTATCGACTTTGTGCTGTCGAGCATGGTGAATTCTGGGATCCGGAGTGTAGCAATATTTTCTAAATATGAAAACAGATCATTAGAGGATCATCTTGGTTCTGGAAAAAATTGGGACTTAAACAGAAAGCGTGACGGATTATTTTTCTTTCCATCACCGTTGGTTGATAAACCAAGCAAAGTCATTGGTTCCTTTGATAATTATGGGCCCAATATTGATTTTTTGAAAAGAAGCACACAGGAATATGCGATCATTTCGAAGGGTAATTTGATTGTTAATATGGATTTTGAAAAGCTGATTAAATGGCATACCGATAATGGCTGTGAAATTACGGAAGTGACAAAAAACGGCCATTCGCTGGAAATATTTATCGTAAAAACCAAGCTATTAATTGACTTGATTGAATCACGGTATAAAACCGGCTATTTAGGATTGATTGATATTGTGCGCGATAGCAACAGTCCATACAGGGTTTGTCACTATCAATACGATGAATACGCCATTACTGTCGATTCCGTGAGAAGCTACTTTTCAGCAAGCATGGATCTGTTAAATCCTAAAATTTGGGAAAAGCTGTTTGTGAAAGACCGGCCGATTTTGACGAAGGTTAAGGATGAACCGCCAACCTATTATGGGAAAAACGCTGAAGCTTACAATTCATTTGTTGCAAATGGTGCCAATATAAAAGGAACCGTTGAGAATTGTATTATTGCCCGGGGAGTTAAAATTGCAGAAGGGGCGGTTGTAAAAAACAGTATCCTTATGCAAAGAACACAGGTCGGAGAAAACTGTGTGATCGATCATGCGATTCTTGATAAGAATACACGGGTTGAATCCGATGTCGCCATTACCGGAACAGAAGAAGCTCCGTATATTTTGAGAAAAGGGCTCGTTAAGGGAGTGGGAGTGTACTCATGAAAATATTATTTGCAGTATCGGAATGTGTCCCATTTATCAAATCAGGTGGACTTGCCGATGTCGCCGGGGCACTTCCAAAAGCGCTAAAAAAGCAGGGGCTTGATGTTAGGGTGATCCTTCCCAAATATCAATTAATACCTGATGAATATAAAAAACAGATGACCAAACTGACTGATTTTATTGTACCTGTCGGCTGGAGACAGCAGTACTGCGGCATTGAACAGCTCGAACTTGATGGAGTGACTTACTATTTTGTCGACAATGAATACTATTTCAAACGCAGCCAAATGTACGGGGATTTTGATGAAGGTGAAAAATTCTCTTACTTTAACCGAGCTGTCCTTGACAGTATTGCAGAAATTGGTTTTTATCCCGACATTATTCATTGTCATGACTGGCACACAGGCATGGTCCCATTTTTATTAAAAGAAAAATATCGAGATAAGCAGGGCTATGAAAACATCCGTACAGTCTTTACCATTCATAACCTGCAATTTCAAGGTATTTTTCCAAAAGCAATCCTTGGAGACCTACTCGGGTTAGATGACCATTACTTTAATACGGATCAACTGGAGTTTAACGGCAATGTTTCTTTTATGAAAGCAGCCTTAATTTCCGCCGACAAGATCACAACCGTAAGTCCGACCTATATGGAAGAAATTCAGACAGCCTATTTCGGTGAAAATCTTGATGGTGTATTGCGGAGCCGCCGTGCTGATCTCACAGGGATTTTGAACGGGATTGATGATACGTTATATAATCCGGAAAAGGATGAGGCTCTGGCTGCCAAGTTTGGTCCTAAGAATCATAATGCCCGCCTGCGTAATAAATTGTCCGTCCAAAAACAGTTTGGTCTTAACCAGGATGAAAATATTCCGCTTATTGGGATGGTGGGAAGACTCACAAAGCAAAAAGGAATTGAGCTGGTCAGGGGAGTGTTTGACGGGATCATGGCAACCGGCGTTCAGCTGATTGTGCTGGGGACAGGTGACCGGGAATTTGAATATTTCTTCACCGATATGGCGGCAAAATACTATGATCAGTGTCGTGTGTTCATTGGCTTTAATGAAGATTTGGCCCACCAAATCTATGCGGGTTCCGATTTATTTTTAATGCCATCGAAGTTTGAACCTTGCGGACTCAGTCAATTAATCGCTCTTCGCTATGGAGCGGTGCCGATTGTTCGTGAGACTGGCGGTTTAAATGATACAGTCCATTCCTATAATGGCAAGATTGGCGGGGGAAACGGGTTTACTTTCACCAATTACAATGCCCATGACATGCTTTATACGATAGAGAGAGCAATAGGCTTTTACAAAAACAAGCAGGAATGGAATCGTCTGGTGGAGAGTATTATGAAAATGGACTTTAGCTGGGAGCAGTCAGCGAAAACCTACCATCAGCTTTATGAAGGACTTGTGCCAAGGAGTGTTGTAGACAATGTTTACGAGCATTCAGGAGTTTAAGACAGCTTTTCGGTCTACGCTCGAAAAAACGTATCAAAAGACAATAGATCAGAGTATGAAGGGTGAGCAGTTCCACACGCTTACACAGATGCTGATGGAATATGTTCATCCAACTTGGGAAGAAACCTGCCGGCAATACCGGAAATCAGGAACAAAACAGGTATACTATTTATCCATTGAATTTTTATTGGGCCGATTGCTGCGTAACAATTTAATCAACCTTGGCATTGAGACAACCGTCAATCAAGGCCTGAAAGAATTGGGGATTGCCCTTGATGAGCTGGAAGAAATGGAAGAGGATGCCGGACTGGGAAATGGCGGTCTCGGCCGCTTGGCTGCCTGTTTTCTGGATTCACTTTCATCGTTAAATTTACCGGGACATGGCTGCGGCATCCGTTATAAGCATGGCTTGTTTGAACAAAAAATTGTCGATGGCTATCAGGTTGAACTTCCTGAACGATGGCTTGAGTATGGTGATGTTTGGGAGGTAAGAAAAGCTGAAGAGTCAGTGGAGGTTCCTTTCTGGGGAGAAGTGGAGTCTTTAGAAGAGAATGGACGGCTTACATTCAGGCATTTAAATGCCGATGTTGTCACGGCTGTTCCCTATGATCTGCCGGTGATTGGCTATCAAACCGATAATGTGAACACCTTAAGGCTTTGGAGTGCGGAAACCCCGCATTTCTCTGCTGATCAAAAGCATGCAGAAGCGATCTCAGAACTGCTTTATCCTGACGATTCGCATGTGGAAGGGAAAATTCTTCGTCTAAAACAGCAGTATTTTCTTGTTGCTGCCAGCCTAAAATCCATTGTCCGCTCCTACAAACAGCAGCAGCGGAGCCTGGCTGATTTTCATCAGCATGTAAGTATTCATATTAACGATACCCATCCATCGATAGCTGTACCAGAGCTGATGAGGATCTTAATCGATGAAGAGGGGTTTGGCTGGGATGAAGCATGGCATATTACGGTCAATACCCTTTCCTATACTAACCATACGACGCTGTCCGAAGCGCTGGAGAAGTGGCCGGTCTGGATTTTCCAGCCGCTTCTGCCGCGAATTTATATGATTATTGAGGAAATTAATGAGCGCTTTTGTAAGCAGTTATGGGAAAAATATCCCGGCCAGTGGGACAAGATCGGAAGCATGGCGATCATTGCCGATGAACAAGTAAGAATGGCCCCGCTTGCGATCGTAGGCAGCCACAGCATTAACGGCGTTGCCAAGCTACATACGGAGATTTTAAAAGAAAGGGAAATGAACGCATATTACCAGGAGCTTCCTGACCGGTTTAATAATAAAACAAACGGCATTACCCACCGACGCTGGCTGATAAAAGCAAATCCGCAGCTCACCAGTTTAATAAATGAATCGATTGGTACCGGGTGGATCGCGGATCCGGAAGGCCTTGAGGAGCTGTTACAATTTAAACAGGACGCTTCCTTTTTGCAGAAATTAGATGAGGTGAAGCTTGCCAACAAAGCGATACTTGCGAATGCCATCTATGAACAAAATGGAATCAAAATAGACGCTTCT
>JAUZQA010000171.1 GCA_030705665.1 Bacillota bacterium | reverse complement strand
GTTTCACGCACAATCATTTTTTTAATATTTTTACCAGATGTTTTAATAACAGAGGTGGTTCCTCCGATGACATTTGCACTACCTGGCATAATATGGACTGTCGTGATTCCGCTTTTTATTGCATCTGAAAAAGCAGGGTCAAAAGGATAAGCACCATCAATTGCTCGGATATGGGGTGTCATCATTTCTGCGGTTTCATTTGCATCATTTCCTGCCCAGCCGGTGCCTTCATCATATAAACCCATGTGGGTGTGAACATCAATAAATCCTGGAAAAAGAAATAGCTCTCCGCAATCAATCATTTTAACACTTGTTTCAGTTGCGATGTTTTTACCAACTTTACTGATTTTTCCGCGTTCAATTAAAACGTCTCCGCTATAGATGGGTTCTCTCGTAATCGGGAAAACGGTGGCATTTTTTAAGAGTATCTTCGTCATAATCTACCTTTCACATTTCTTTTAATTTTTTTCTATTTTGTCAAAAATAGCGTGAATCAATACTATTGAAAAGTTTTGAAAACCAAGAAACCTTTTTGCAATGCTGACGTAAATATTAGTGTAGGAATTTATTTCTCTAAGGGGGAGAAAGAGATGCCAAAAAATGAAGAAAGAAGCCTTGCTGCTGCCATATATGTGATTAGTTTTTTTGCGCCGGTTTTAGGACCACTTATCATTTGGCTTTCAAAGAGGGAAGAATCATCTTTTATTGACTACCACGGGAAAGAATATTTTAATTTCATGATATCTTATTTTGTATATACGGTTATTAGTGGTATTTTAACACTTATCCTAATTGGGTTTATTGGATTATGGCTGATTGGAATTTTAATCATTGTTTTTACAATCGTAGCTGCTATTAAAGCATATGAAGGATCTGAGTATAGAATACCGTGGATTTTTAGATTAATTAAATAAAATTTTCCATAAAAAAGGTGAAGAGACTTATTCTCACAAGGCTGGTATATAGGCTGTTAAATAGGTCTGTTGATTGGCGCTCCAGGCACTTCGCTTTCCGCCGGGGTATAGGGGAGCCTCCTCGGCGCGAAAAGCGCCTGTGGGGTCTCCCCAGCCCCGTACTCCCGCAGGAGTCTTCGTGCCTTCCGCGCCAATCAACGAGTGTTTTCATAAAGTCCTTCCGCTCAACTAATCAATCAAAATAGTGGTGAAACCAATGTTTATACTAAAAGAATATAGCCAAAATGAATATGAATTGGTATCTATTGATTTTTCCTTTCTTCTTTCTTACTGCAGCCTGCCAAAACAAAAGGAAGATTGCAATACACTTAGCAAAGTTAGATAAAAAAGTGTGTTGCATTACAATTGGTTGATTTGGCACCCGGAGCGGAAATCAACCGGCTTATTTACAGGGGCTATTAATTAATTTTGTATTTAGAATGGCTGACAAAATAATAAATTGCTGAGAAAATACTCCTATCTCCACAATCTGAAGAGACTTAGTCTCTCTTTTTTTTGCCTCCTTTGTAAAAACAAACTTCTATCATTTTTCCTGAATACGATTAATAGAATAATATATGAGAAAGTGATAAGGAGTTTACAAAATGAAAATTGATGACTTTTATCGAAATGTTGCAAGAATCAACTTAAACGGAAGTATTTTGGCATTAATTCCTGCAATATTCATTGTCGGAGGAAATTTTGTATTTTTTCAAAATAACCAGATCATGCTTTTTGTGATCCCGTTCCTCCTTTATAGCATGATCAATTTTCAACTATATATAAGGAAAACAAAGCAGGCATTAATAATTGGAAAAAACTTACCGAAATCAAAACTTCCGTACCCATCTATTTATTCGTCAGAACAGTACCTGTTATATTTCTATAATACGCTTTCTCCAACGCTGATGCTTTTTTTTCCCGATGGAACTCTCGCTGGGGAAATAAAAAAATATAAAGAAATGTGGCAGAGGCTTGAGGATTTTTCCAAAATCTTTGCGCTCCATGATTCAAATAAAGAATTGATCTGCTTTTTTGGGATCGATGAAAAAAATTTAAAAATTGAGGTCCTTAATCAGGAAAATGAATACTTAGGTTGTCTTGAAAAGTCAAAGCATTCTCTTGTGAAAAGAGGTAAAAGGGAGCTATTAAATAGGGAAGGGAGATTTATAGCCGCTATTGAAGGCTCTGCTTTATACATGGATGAACGAATAGTTGACTCATATAATCTTCAAATTGGCAGGCTGCAGCGAGGATGGATGCCACTAGAATGGAACGGTTATGTCCTCGATCCAAATACACCTGTATTCGATGTTTCAAAAAAAGTATCTGAAAATGCCAAACTCCTGCAGTTTTCCATTTTGATAGATGAATTTTTTATAAAACGATAAGGAATGATTGACAAAACGAGGTAAAAAACAGTTATTTTTTTACAATAATAGTTTACAATTATTGTTGAGTTTAGGATAATTAGACTTATAATACACAGAAAAGTTAAAAAATAAAACATATGCATACAAAGCGGGGGTTTTGGATGGAGGTCTTTGTGGCCAGACAGCCAATCTTTACAAGAAACGAAGAATTATTTGGTTATGAACTGTTATATCGGAACAATTTAGAAAATCAATTTCCTGACATTAATGGGGAAAAGGCAACTGCGGATGTCCTCATTAATGGATTTTTAAATATTGGATTTGAAAATCTTGCAAAAGGGAAACCGTGCTTCATTAATTTTACCGAAAAACTCCTGCAACGTAGATTGCCTACTTATTTTAATCCAAACGAGGTTGTTGTGGAAATCCTTGAAACTGTACAACTGAGCTTTAGTTTGATAGAAATATGTAAAGAACTAAAGGAAATGGGATACCGAATCGCATTGGATGATTTTGTCTTTAACGACCAGAATATCTACTTTTATTCATTAATGCGCTATGTTGACATCATAAAAGTCGATTTTAGAAGTACCACAGTTGAAGCCAGAAAAAAAATTGAACAATTGGCAAGAAATGCGAAAATAAAGCTGCTTGCGGAGAAAATCGAAACAAGAGAAGAGTTTAAACAGGCAAGTACTTTTGGATATGATTTTTTTCAGGGCTACTTTTTTTCTGAGCCGGTGGTTGTCACAACGAAGGATGTACCGCCTTACTTTTATTCGTATTATCAGATTGTCCGTACGCTTTCTGAACCTGAACCGAATATTGAAAAAATCAGCAAATTAATTGAACAGGATTTATCATTATCCTATAAACTATTAAAATTAATAAACTCTCCTGAATACAGACTGACACAAAAAATAAAATCAATTCGCCAAGCTGTTGTTCTTCTCGGATTTGATGAAATTAATAAATGGATGTCTGTATTGGCAGTAAGAGGGACCACAGGTTCCAATAATGAAGTTTCTAAGGAAATGATTTCAATTTCCTTAACAAGAGCAAAAACATGTGAATTAGTGGCGGGGAAGAACAAGAAATTCTATCCTGTTTCGGAATATTTTATTGTAGGCTTATATTCACTAATGGATACGCTCTTAAATATGTCAATGGAACGGATCCTCGCTTCTTTGCCTTTTCATGAAGAAATATGTGATGCGATATTAGGAAAGGAAAATCATCTTGGAGAAGTTTTAAAATTAAGCATCGAGATTGAAAAAGGCAATTGGCAGAATATAAAGGATTGTTGTTCCCGCCTCGGAATAAATGAGGTTCATGTTTATTCCAGCTACCAAGAAGCGTTTAAATGGTCCCGCCATATTATGCAAATTGAAACAGAGGAAGGTATAACCTGAGTAATCATATAAAGTGAAACGCGATGGTTTATTTCAATTTGAACGTTTGATAGAATATGAATTACTACTATTATTTCTAACGGAGGAAATACTCGTGCAAATTAAGCTTATTAAAGGCCATGGTTCAGGAAATGATTTTCTGTTAATAGATGAAATATCCAATTCTTATTCATTTTCAGAAGAGGAACGAGCTAATCTGGCTGTTTTACTATGCAACAGGGATACAGAATTGGGTGCTGATGGAATTTTATTTATTATTAATAGCGATCACATTGATGCGAAAGGCAGGATGCGCGTTTTTAATGCGGATGGCTCTGAGGCTTCCATGTGTGGTAATGGCCTAAGACTAGTCGCAAGGTATATTTGTGAAATGTTTCAACTCGATAACACCGTGATTGAAACGATGAAAGCAGACTTAAAGGTCAGCAAGCAACCTGATTTATACTCGGAGGTAGCTACCTATCAAGTTGAAATATCTCCTGTATCTTTTCAATTAGCCGACTTACCATTGTCTTTGAACAAATCAACATTAATCAACGAACCGATTAAAGAGTTATCGGATGAATTAAGTTTCACGGCACTTGCCGTCCCGAATCCGCATCTTATTTCATTGGTGGAAGCTAAACAATTGGAATCGAATATTCAAAAGCAATTAAGTGAAAAGGTTAACGGGCCAAATGAGTTATTTCCCGATGGTGTAAATGTTAGTTTTGTTAAACAAATGGAGCAAGGATCTATTTATGTTAATACGTTTGAACGTGGCGTTGGCTTTACCAATGCCTGCGGCACTGCAATGTCTGCATCCTCGCTTGTAACTTGTTTAAGCGAAATAAACGAATTTGAAAAGGTTATTAATGTATATAATAACGGTGGAAAAGTTCAATGTGTTGTTCACAAAAAGAACGATAGCTATTACATTGACCTTATCGGAAATGCAACATATTTATATAAAGCTGCCATTGATGTTGATGCTGAATTTAAAACATTTTCAATATCTTCTAAGCAACAGTTTCATGAACAAATAATATATGAAAAATTACAAGCAGAGGCACAAAATTACTTACATTCAAATTTAAAAGGATAAGGGTCTCCTTATCCTTTTTTAGTTTTTTTTAGAAATTCCAAAACCGGCTCAAAGGGTTGGATTTGCTTAGCCTGAAAAAAGTTGTTAAAAGGGTCAATCTTTTTATTGATCCGTTTCAGTATGGTTTCCATTGTAAACATATTGACATCAAGCTTGTCATTTATTTCATCCCAAAATAATGGTGTCGCAGCTCCGGCATGTTCATTCCCTCTAATTGAATAAGGCGCCACAATTGTTTTCCCCTCACTGTGCTGTACATAGTCAATATATAATCGGTTTCCTCGATTTTTTTTCAGTCTTTCGATTGTAAACAAATCAGGTTCGCGGGAAACAAGATAGTCTGCGATAAAGCTGGTAAATAAACGTGTATCTTCATAAGTATATAAATTGTCCGCTAATGGTATATAGACCTGTAACCCTTTATTCCCTGATGTTTTAACAAAGCTTATCAACTTTAATTGATCGAGGATCTCCTTAATATTTAAGGCAGCCTTTATGGCTAAATGGAAATCATTTCTTGATGGCGGATCCAAATCAAAAACTATTTCACTAGGTCCTTTATTAACAGTTGTTTGGAAAGGGATATGAAATTCTATTGCCAGTTGATTTCCAAGCCATAAAAGAGTATTAAGGTTGTTGCAGACAATATAATTAATTCCATCTTCGAGATATGTATCGATAAAATTGGGTGCATAATCAGGACAGTTTTTCTGATAAAATGGTTCACCAAACATACCATGTGGAAAGCGGATGACCGTTAATAATCGGTTTTTTAAAAATGGCAGCATGTATGGTGATACTTCCCGTAGATAATGAATATATTCAGATTTACTTATATTTAAGTTGTCCCATAATGGTTTATCAGGATGTGTAATCTCCACACTTTCGGGAAGATTTTTTTTCTGAGAATGAAAACGTTCAAACGTGCAATCAGCTGGCTTCAAATCCAGGCGAAACCGATCAAAATGTGGTTCGCGAAGCTCATTTTCATAAAGTTCAAGATATTTCACCTCAAGACAAATTGCCGGGTCCACAAAGATAAAGCGGGCATCTTCACCAATTTTATTCTGCCTGACAATGTCCTGTAAGACTTGTTTTTCATCTGGTTTAAATCCAAACAGGACCTGGCCAATTCCATGAATCTTATTTTCTTTGTAGACCGCAATGGAAAAATAACCATTTATTTTATCGAATGAAGTTATAAAACAGCTGACATACTTCCAATTTTTGTATTTAAGCCAAAGTGTTGACCGTTTACCTTCTTCCCAGTGACTCTTTTTGTGTTTTGCAACAATACCTTCTCCGTCGTATAAAACAACTTTTTCCCACAAATCAATAAACATGGAGTGTGCTTCGACATATTGAAGTAACTGACTATTAGTAGGGTCAGGAGTCAAACTGAGACCTAAGCTGTTAAATAAATTGATTAACTCTTCCTTTCGTTCTTGGTAGGGTACCTTCTGCAGGTTCTTTCCAGCTATTTTTAAAATGTCAAAAACCATTAACCTGCATGGAAAGTGCTGGGCTAAGTTGTTTATTTTTTTCTCAGACCTTAATCTTCCACGAGTTTGCAAAGCCCCAAAATTAGCTTTGTAGGGGTTTTCAAGGAAAACAAGCTCGCTATCCAACCTAATTGGTAAAAAGTGTTTTATTTTCTTGTTCAAATGATATATATATTCCTCAACCTCAGGAAATTGTGTCAATAAAGATTTTTCGTTTCTGCTGGTTAAATGAATGCCATTTTCGTCACAGTCAATTATTGCTCGAAAACCGTCGTACTTAACCTCATAAAGCCAATCAGAATGCTCTGGTGAATCAAACGTTAGGCTTGGAAGCATGGGCTTCAATTTACCTTTCTCCCTTCTTTTTTATTTATTTTGCTTAAATCTTTTAATCTTCATCCTTTTCCAGTTGTTTATTTGTATGCAGTTGTAAAGAAGAAGCAAACTAATACAAACACGATAAGAATGGAGAAAAAACAATGCATACAATGTGGAAAGGAAGTATAAGCTTTGGGCTTGTAAATATTCCAATTAAGCTTCATGCTGCTACAGAAGACAAGGATATAAAGCTTCGAACCCTTCACAAAAAATGTCATTCACCGATCAAATATGAAAAAGTATGCCCCCGCTGCGAGGAAGAAGTAAAAAATGAAGATATTGTAAAAGCCTATGAGTATACAAAAGGTAAATTTGTCATACTTGATGATGCGGATTTGGAAAGTCTTAGGGTTGAAAACGAGGAAAAGGCAGTAGAAATCATTGATTTTGTAAGTATGAATCAAATAGACCCGATATATTTTGATAAAAGCTACTATATGTCGCCCCATGAGGGCGGGGGAAAAGCATATTCCTTGCTCCGCAAAGCATTAGAGGAGACACAAAAGGTTGGAATTGCTAAAATTGTCATTCGGTCAAAGGAACAGCTTGCCGTAGTTCGAATTTTTAAAAATACACTAGTGATGGAAACCATTCATTATCCTGATGAGGTAAGAAATGTCGAAGAAGTACCAAATGTACCTGCAGAGGATAAGGTAACAGACAAAGAATTAGATACAGCAATTCTTTTAATTGAGCAATTAACATCAGATTTCATGCCGGAAAAATATACCGATGAATATCGTTCAGCATTACTTGATTTAATCGAAGCAAAAAGGATGGGCAAAGAAACGGTGATGCCTGCCGCTAAAGAGGCTGCATCAAATGTTACTGACCTGATGGCCGCTTTACAAGCTTCCATTGATCGAACAAAACCAAATAAACCTGTGACAACAAGAAAAAAAGTAACAACAAAAATAAAAAAACAAGCCTAAACCATAAAAAGAACCGTTTTTTAAGAACGGTTCTTTTTTGCATCTAGAAAAAATTAATCTTAATATAATATTCTCTCTTGAGTAACGTATGATTTTTTGGTAATATAGAATGATTTGACTTTTTCATATTTTTGGAGTATTATTAAATTACACTTTTTAAGTTCGTTATCTTATTTATGATGAGCGGTCGTAACTGCACAATTTTGTGGGCTTTACCTCACAGGTGTAGGTGCGATTTTTTATTTTTAAGTGTATTTCACATGGGGGTGACCAATTTGGCATTTGGTAGAAGAAATGAAGAGGAAGTCAAATTAGAAGAAACTAAAATATGGGTATGTAATTCAGATAAATGCAATTGCTGGATTCGTGATAACTTCAAGAGCAGTGACGTTCCCCTTTGTCCCATTTGTAAAAGTGAAATGT
>JAUZQA010000170.1 GCA_030705665.1 Bacillota bacterium | reverse complement strand
CTGAAGTTTTTCAAAATATTTTTTGGAATAATCATTTAAATAATCAATGATCGAAGGTGCCGTCTTCATTAATTCATGATCATGGTCCTGCTTACAATCAAGAATTCTTAAGGGATTTTTGTCCAATCTTTTTTGACAATCCTCACAGAACTCGTTAATTCTTGGACTAAAGTGATTCACAAGTGCTTCTCGGTGAGCATTTCTGCTCTCCTTATCGCCTAAACTATTAATAACAAGTTTTAACTTTTTTAGGCCCATCTCTTTATAGAGATTGACTGCGAGGGAAATAACCTCTGCATCAATCGCAGGATCATTGCTTCCTAATGCCTCAATTCCGAATTGGACAAATTGACGGAAACGGCCTGCCTGCGGACGCTCGTATCGAAACATCGGCCCCATATAGTAGAGTTTTACAGGCTGATTGGCATTTCCAAACATTTTTTTCTCGACATAGGCTCTAACCGTTGAGGCGGTTCCTTCTGGTCTTAAGGTGAGATCACGGTCACCGCGGTCTTTGAACGTGTACATTTCCTTTTGAACGATATCGGTTGTATCTCCAACCCCTCGTTTGAACAATTCTGTATGTTCAAAAATTGGGGTACGGATTTCGTGGTATTGATATTTTTCACAAAGCTCTCTAGCTTTGTTTTCAATCAACTGCCATTTTTCAACTTCGCCTGGCAGTATGTCTTGAGTTCCTCTAGGGATGCTGATTGACATAAGGATTCCCTTCCTCCTTTTGGATTTTGGCTCTGTTAAGTTTGGCTTGTGATTTCCGTTAACAGAGCCTAGGTATTAAATCTTCGTTAACCAAGACAAATAAAAAAACTCTCGTCCCTTGTTATAAATAACAAGGGACGAGAGTTTGATCCCGTGGTGCCACCCTAGTTGAAATGCAAATAAATGCACTTCCGCTCTTACCGTTAACGCCTGGTTACGTTCTTCTCCTACTAAAGCCCAGCTTTTTCAGAGAGAAGCCTACGGAGTGTTCATTCATTAAGACACATGCAGAAATGCTCGCAGCCCAGGGCATTTCCTCTCTTGCCATGTGTATATACTTAACTACTATGCTCCATCATTGGTTATATTCATAAAGTTATCAGATTACATAATCATACGAAGCTTATCGAATAATGTCAAGATCTCTCTAAATGTTTTTTTAATTTTTTTACATCTCCCAATGTCAACCCAAATTCAGAGGCAAGCTCATAGGCAGATGATTGCTGCTCTTTTTGAAGAAGATCATGAAAGTCAGCACCAAAAAGGCGGCTTTCAGAAGCATGCACATTTATTCCCTTATCACTCATTCTCATCCATTTCACCATCCCATCACGTTCTTGTCATTTCTATTTTGTCCAAATGCACGCTTAAATTTACTAGTGGATGGAAAAGTGAAAAAAATTTGTCATAAAAAAAGCCTGACACCCAAAAAGTGCCAAGCATCATTATTTACTCTCTACAATCAGTGTAACAGGGCCGTCATTGACTAATGCCACATCCATCATTTCGCCGAAACGGCCGGTTTCGACATGGACCCCTTTTTCTTCAAGGAAGCGATTAAAAGCATCGTAAATTTGAATGGCCTGATCCGGCCTTGCAGCTTCCATAAAATTAGGGCGTCTTCCTTTACGGCAGTCACCATATAAAGTAAACTGTGAAATCGATAATATTTGCCCGCCAACATCTAATAAAGATAAATTCATTTTTTCTGCTTCATCCTCAAAGATGCGGAGGTTGACAATTTTATCTGCCAAATAAGCCGCGTCATCCTTGGTATCATCATGCGTTACACCAACCAAGAGAACGAGCCCGTTATTAATTTGACCTGTTACCTCTCCAGCAACCGTTACACTGGCCGCCTTGCTTCGTTGCACAACAACTCGCATGTCTAAACTCCTTCAACTAATTCATCATTCTGCGAACAGAATAAATATCAGGGATCTGTTTAATCCGCTCGACCACTTTTTGCAGGTGGCTGACATTATGGATCATAATTGTCATGTTAATGGTTGCCATTTTATTACGGTCGGTTTTGCCTGAAACAGCTGAGATATTTGTTTTTGCTTCATTCACTGCCTGTAACACAGAATTTAATAAACCGCGGCGATCATAACCGGTAATTTCAATATCTACGTTATATTCTTTTCGATCATTCAGCGTTGTTTCCCATTCAACAGGAATAAGTCTTGATTGGGCATCAGAAGTCTCGATATTTGTACAATCTGCCCGATGAACAGAAACACCCCTGCCTTTGGTGATAAAGCCAACAATTTCATCACCAGGGACTGGATTGCAGCATTTTGAAAGGCGGATCAATAAATTATCAATACCTGAGACACGAACTCCAGACTCACGCTTTTTAGAGGATGGAAATGCCTTTAAATCAGAAATCTTATTAGCAATGTTCGTTGCCTGCTCCTGATCCCGCTTTTTACGCCATTTCTCCGTTAGACGATTGGCCACTTGAAGTGCAGTTACACCGTTATAGCCAACAGCAGCATACATATCGTCCTCATTTGTAAAGTTAAATTTTTCCGCTACCTTTTTAAGATTTTCAAGTGTTAAAATTTCTTTAACATCAAACTCCATTGTGCGGATTTCTTTTTCAACCAGTTCTCTTCCTTTGTCGATATTTTCCTCACGACGCTGCTTTTTAAAGAAAGCACGAATTTTATTTTTAGCTTGCGAGGTTTGGGCCAGTTTTAGCCAGTCTTGGCTTGGTCCATAGGAATGTTTCGACGTTAAAATTTCGATGATGTCGCCAGTTTTCAACTTATAATCAAGGGTAACCATTTTGCCATTTACTTTAGCTCCAATGGTTTTATTACCAATTTCCGAATGGATCCGATAGGCAAAATCGATTGGAACAGAACCAGCCGGCAGTTCAATAACATCACCTTTTGGTGTGAAAATAAACACCATATCCGAGAATAAATCGATTTTTAATGACTCCATAAATTCTTCTGCATTGGCAATGTCATTTTGAAATTCAAGAATTTCACGGAACCAGGTCATTTTTTCTTCAAATTCATTGCCATCTTCCAGGGTTTTACCTTCTTTATATGCCCAATGGGCCGCAACCCCGAATTCGGCAATTCGATGCATTTCAAATGTTCGAATTTGTACCTCGAGAGGGTCACCCTTAGGGCCAATCACAGTCGTATGAAGGGATTGATACATATTCGGCTTAGGCATTGCAATATAGTCTTTAAATCGGCCTGGCATTGGTTTCCAGCAGGTATGAATAATCCCTAAAACCGCATAACAGTCCTTGATGCTGTTGACAACAATCCTTACGGCAAGTAAATCATAAATTTCACTGAACTGCTTATTTTGAAGCACCATTTTGCGATAAATACTATAGATATGCTTAGGACGACCAGAAATCTCTGCTTTAATTGACACTTCTCCCAGCCTGCTGCGAACTTCGGCAATTACATCATCTAAATACTGTTCACGTTCAGCCCGTTTTTTCTTCATTAAGTTAACAATTCGATAATATTGCTGTGGATTTAGATACCTTAATGCGATATCCTCCAGTTCCCATTTTATCTTGGAAATTCCCAGACGGTGGGCAAGAGGGGCAAAAATTTCCAGAGTCTCGTTTGCAATCCGCCGTTGCTTTTCAACAGGCAAATGCTTTAAGGTTCTCATGTTATGAAGCCTGTCAGCAAGTTTAATCAGAATTACACGAATATCCTGTGCCATCGCAACAAACATTTTTCGATGGTTTTCAGCCTGTTGTTCCTCGTGAGATTTATATTTAATTTTACCTAACTTCGTCACACCGTCGACAAGCATGGCCACTTCTTCATTGAAGACTGACTCTAAATCCTTTAATGTAACGCTGGTATCCTCAACAACGTCATGAAGAAAGCCCGCAGCAACTGTGGCAGGATCCATTTCCAGATCTGCAAGAATTCCTGCTACCTGAATGGGATGAATAATATAAGGTTCACCCGATTTTCGATATTGTTCGCGATGAGCATGTTTGGCATATTCATATGCCCTTTTTACTAATTCAACATTCTCATCATTTAAATAGGCTCTAGTCTTGTCGATGACTTGTTCGGCGGTTAACATTTGATCATTCGCCATGAAATCACCTTTTATTCATATCGTTATTTAAATTTCATTCTATGATTAACTGCTCCGAAAAAAGGTTATCCGCACTTTTCATTTCGAAGAAGGTACTTTTTAGTTATGTTTTTAAAATTAGAATGATTGTTATTATTATCGAAAAAAATTGCCGAGATGTAAAGGGATTACCTCTTTTTTTGCATGATTATTACGGATTGGTTAAAAATTCATTATATTTTGTTTAAAAAATGAGAGCACTCTGCCTGAGTGCCCTCACCTGGCGTTACTAGTATTCCATCAATGTTAAGACATCATAGCCATTAAGGTTTTTTCTGCCTTCTAAGTGGGTTAGTTCGATTAAGAAAGCAATACCGGCAACGATTCCGCCTAATTCCTCAACCAATTGTATTGTGGCTCCAATGGTCCCTCCAGTTGCTAATAAATCATCGATAATAAGCACACGCTGCCCAGGCTTGATCGCATCCTTATGAATAGTTAAAACATCTGACCCATATTCCAGGCCATAGTTAACTTTAATTGTTTCGCGCGGCAGCTTTCCTTCCTTACGTACGGGAGCAAAGCCCACTCCAAGGGAATATGCCACAGGGCAGCCAATAATAAAGCCGCGTGCTTCAGGGCCGACAATCAAATCTACCTGTTTTTCATTGGCATAGTTAACAATCTGATCGGTGGCATATTTATATGCATCACCATTATCCATAAGTGTTGTAATATCTAAAAATTTAATTCCTGGTTTTGGCCAGTCGGGCACAGTTGTTATATATTTTTTCAAGTCCATTCTTTTATTGCCTCCTCATTCGTAACTGACTCGTCCAGGAATTGATTGAACCAGTTTTTCAATTGCTGAAAGGAAGAAAACAGCAATTCACTTTCAAGAGAGCTTTGTTCCTGTTTTAATCGATATGTCCTTGAGTCAGTTAAATCGCGCTTTAACGCTTGCTTTGTTAAAGTGATCAGTCCATTGTTTATTGTAACAAAATCCAATTCAGAAAACACCCTTGACATGAAGAAAATCGTTTCTCTTGTCCAGCCGCGTTTTTTGGCAATGACATCACCATATTTTGTTAAATTAATCGTTCCTTGTTGCAAAAGAAATGCATAATACCATTTAAAATGATCCCTTGTCGGAATTGTGCTTAAGAAATCACTTGATTTTTTTAAAAAGCAAGCATAAATCCGCGCTGGCTTTTTACCTTTGATCAACTTACCTATAATCTCACCAGAAGGTGGAAGGTCGACAAAAACAATATTTGCCTGTGCAATATTCAATAATTCAGCCTGTTCCTCCGAATCAATTAGAAATATTTCATTTGATTCAAGAGAGGATGTAAATTTTTCATAATGTTCTTTATCGAAAAAGATCCATTTTCGGTTTTCCGCCGGTACCATAGACCGAAGGTTCTTTAACCGACTCCCGCCCCGATAATCAAATAACTGCCACGACATTACCGCAATATCATGAATAAAAATTTGCGGCTTACGAATATTATTCCATTCGTTAATGTTTAGTTCACCAATTAAAGAAATCTTTTCAACAGGTGAAATCTGGTCGGCTAACGACCCCAGGCCAAACCCTACACCGTCAAGATTTGCTCCCTTTTCCTCGATCGTTAGCTTTAAATGCGTAGAATCACTGCCGATTTTTTTCATGTTCGCGATATGGACACCATCTACCAAGACTTTGGGTTTAGGGTTGTCCACCCCAAAAGGGGATAGAAGATTGATTTGATCGAGTGTTCCTAAGTTAATGGAGTCCAACTGGATTTTAGTATCAAGCCAAGTAATCGGAATATAATCATCCGCGGATAGTTGTTCACTCGCGAGTTTATTTAAGCGAGAACGAAGCTCAGCCACATCATCAATTTTCAAGGTCATTCCTGCAGCCATCGGGTGGCCGCCAAAGTGGGGCAGCAATTCACGACATACAGACAAGTTTTTAAAAAGGTCAAAACCCGCTATACTGCGTGCCGATCCTTTTGCTAAACCTTTTTCGTTATCAAAGCTTAACACGATCACAGGACGATAAAACTTTTCCACCAGCCTGGAAGCTACAATCCCAATAACACCAGGGTTCCACCCTTCCCTGCCAATAACAAGCACGTTATTCTGATCGACAGGAAAGTTGTTCTCAACTTCTTCAATGGCCTCGGCTGTGATAGCATTTACGATTGTTTGTCTTGCTTTATTTAAGCTTTCCATTTCTGACGCTAAATCCTGCGCTTCTTCTGGATCGTCTGTTAATAACAGTCTAACGGCGAGGTCAGCATCTTCAAGGCGGCCGACTGCATTAATTCTTGGCGCAAGGGTAAAACCAATCGTTTCTTCCGTTACCGTCTTTTGGTCTACACCAGCTTGTTTAAATATTGCTTTGAGACCAATGTTTTTAGTCGTTTTAAGTTTTTCTAACCCTTTTTTAACGATTAACCGATTTTCTCCTGATAAGGAGACTAAATCAGCCACTGTACCGATAACGGCTATTTCCAATAAATGCTCCGGCAGCTTTCCATAAAGGGCATGGGCCAGCTTAAAAGCAACGCCAACACCAGCTAGCTCTCGAAAGGGATATGTGCTTTCAGGGAGTTTGGGATGGATAATCGCCAATGCTTCTGGCAATACAGGACCTGGTTCATGGTGGTCCGTAATGATCAAATCCATCCCCAGTTCTTTTGCTACATTCGCTTCATGTGCTGCAGCAACGCCGGTGTCGACCGTTATAATTAGTTTAATCCCCATTTCAGCAGCATGCCGAAAAGCTGCTTCATTAGGACCATAGCCTTCTCTAAAGCGGTTCGGGATATAAAAATCAACATTTGCACCTAAATCTCTCAACGTTATCATTAACACCGTTGTACTGCTGACCCCATCCCCGTCATAATCTCCAAAAATGAGAATTGGCTCTTGATTTTTTATGGCTTCTTTGATTCGATTTACGGCCTGATCCATTCCTTTAAAAAAATAAGGATCATGGAATTGATCATTTTCAAATAAAAAATACCGTGCAGAATCAACGGTATCATAGCCACGGTTGACAAGGATTGAAGCAACGAGAGGTGTTATTTTCAAATCATTTACAAGTGTTTCTACTTTTTGCTGGTCAGACGTGCGTACTTTCCATCTTGTTTTTGACTTTAACATACGTTCACCCCTTAACTTTTTTATTATACAGGAGGGAATGCAGCCTTTCAAATAATCGGAAATTTCAAATTAAATTAAATAGAATAGAAAAAAACCGCAGAAAAATCTGCGGTTAGACTTGTGGCTGGTCAGAGTATTTTTTCTTTTCTTTAACCGTTCTGATAACGCCTTTCTTTTTAAGCTCTTTCCCTTTCATAACTACCCATAGTGAGGCAGCTATGAAGATGGAGGAATATACCCCAACTAAGAGTCCAACAAGCAAGGCTATTGAGAAGTTACGGATGGCTGGGCTTCCGAAAATCAACAATGATACAACGGTAATCAACACCATTAACACGGTATTTAAAGATCGTGTTAGTGTTTGATGAATACTTACGTTGACAACATCGCAGATGTCTTGGAAAGTTTTAAGCCGTTTTTTCTTATGCATATTTTCACGCATACGGTCAAAGGTAACAATCGTATCATGGATCGAATATCCAACGATTGTAAGAACGGCTGCAATAAAGTTCAAATCTACTTCCAATCTTGTAATACTGAAAAAGGCAACCATAAAGAATGCATCATGCAGCATCGCAATAATTGCCGCAAGAGCCATATACAGTTCAAATCGTAAGGTTACATAAAGAATAATAATAATCGAAGCAATCAAAAGTGCACTGATTGCATTTTTTGCCAGCTCTTTCCCAATTGTCGGAGAAACAGTACTTACATTTGGTTCAGAACCATATTCCTGTTTAAACTTTGTTTTTAAATTGGCAATCTCATCTTTGGATAATACACCCTTCAAACGTGCTGCCCCAATATCATTGTTTTTGCCGGCAAGGGTAATATCATCT
>JAUZQA010000017.1 GCA_030705665.1 Bacillota bacterium | reverse complement strand
CAGCCGCAGGTTGAATATGGGTGCCATTATCCTGCTTACAACCCGTGCTGCTACCCAGCATATGATCCTTGCTGCGTTCCTGTAAATCCGTGCTGTTTCCCAATAAACCCATGTTGCATGCCAATTAACCCTTGCTGTTACCCTTTTTAAAATGATATAATGCAATCAGTTTGATGAACTAATGTAGAACTGTACGATTTAAGAAAATATTTTAAAGACCTTGAGTTCATGGTCTTTTTCTTTTGTTTACAAATAAATATAAAAATAAAATGAACTTTCTTCGGATACCCGCAGTCTTTTTCTTAGATCACTTTTTACAAAAAAGAAATATTTAAATTGTTCTTAGAACTTAAAGATTTTTTGTTATTTTAGATAGATACTTGTTTGTTGAGAAAGGTTTGATACTATGCGTAAAAAAATTCTTGTTATTTCTTCTGATCATACCGGTCATGGACACAAGAGTATTGCTGAATCCTTATCTGAAAAAATTGGCATGGACAAAACTGTTGAATTACATATTGTCGATGGGTTTGCATTAGGCGGTAAGCTTTTATTAGGTATTGGAAAATCCTATGGACCTATTACAAGATTTTCTGAACAGTTGTGGAAAGTGATTTGGCATTTTTCAGCGTTTAATTCCTTTCTCGTCGATAGATTTATAGAGAGCATGATTAAACACAAATTATTGAATTTATTAGATCAGCTAAAACCTGACTTGATTTTATCTATTCACCCTAACTTTAATGGCTCTGTTATTAATATTTTAGAAAAACAGAATATAAGCATTCCTTTTGTCACGCTTATAGCGGATTTAGTCAATATTTACCCATTATGGGCTGACCCAAGAGCTGATTTCATTATTAGTCCTACGGAAGAGGCAAAGGAAAAATGCTTGGAATTTGGTGTTCCTGATGAAAGGATAAAGGTAACAGGCTTCCCTGTTCGGCAGAGATTTTACCGTGAAACAATTAGATCATTTAGAAAAGATGATGGATTAAACTTTTTAATCATGAGCGGCGGTGAAGGTGTTGGAAATATGAACCTAATCGCTGAAAACCTTTTAAGCAACTTTGATTGTTCCGTCACCATTGTTGCTGGAAGAAATGAAAAATTAAAAGAACAGCTTGAATCTTCTCTTTTGTCTAGGTTTGGAGACAGAGTGGAGATATTAGGATTTGTTAAAAATATTCAAGATTACATGTTTGCAGCCGATGTTGCCATTACACGTGGCAGTCCAAATGTCATGTTTGAGGCAATTGCTTCGAACCTGCCAATTGTCATTACAGGTGCATTACCCGGTCAAGAAAAGGACAACCCACTCTTTGCTCAAAATAATAACTTGGGTATTATTTGTAAAGATGCGGGCCATATCAATCTGGTAGTCGAAGATTTACTTGCAAATGATGGTGAAAAATTAAACGGAGTCATAAAATCCCAAATGGAATTTGTTAATAAAAATGCTGCAAACGATATCCTGAAATTCCTGGGTCAAATTGAGACAAAAGAATATTATGTCCCTGTAAAAAAACTTTCGATTGCCTATGTAGCAAATAGATTAAAGAGAAGTATATAAGTAAAGAAGTACATGTTCAATCATGTGCTTCTTTTTTTGTTTAAATGGAATTTAAAAGGATGGATATAATAAGATCATCGTGTTCATTTTTCAGAAAATATTGGCGGTGATTTGATGGCAAATTTAGAACCATTCAAGTATGAAACTGGTACGTCTATTCAAACCTTCAACATTATTCAAACGAGTGTCACTGAGGAAGGCTATGAAGTCCTTTTAACGATCGATTTAGACAGCGGTTATGAATTAGAAGACGTTAGATTAAAAATCAGCTTTGAAGACCTAACAGCCTACGAAACAAAGGACATTCACGAGGGAGTAAAGTATGCTTTAGGATTCTTTGATCAAGATGCTGATATAGCCCCATAGTCCCAAGCTGCCTTTTAGGCAGCTATTTTTATCCCCGCTATAACCACAGTTTAAACTTCAACAAACTTACCAATTAATAGGAATTTTTGTTTAGATAATGGGAAACATACCTTTACATAGGAATTTTTGGTTTTTTAGTACTAATTTTTCAAGGAGGTATGAAGGTGAGTTATAGAAAGCTGTGGATCAGTCTTGCTATTGTTTTTATTGCTTCATTTGCCGTGCTTGGATATTACGGCGGACGTCTTATTTATTCGGAACCACCCATTCCAAATAAAGTCGTTTCAACTGATGGAACTGTGCTATATACAAAACAGGATATAGAAACTGGGCAAAATGTATGGCAATCAATCGGCGGCCAAGAATTAGGAAGCGTCTGGGGGCATGGTGCCTATGTTGCCCCGGATTGGACTGCCGATTGGCTGCATAACGAAGCCTTATGGATGCTTAATAACTGGGCCGTAAAGGACTTTGGAAAGAAATATTCATCACTTAATGCTGAGTCGCAAGCAGCACTAAAAGAAAGGTTAAAAGATGAGGTCCGAAAAAACACTTATGATCCAAAATCGGGAGTCATCACAATTACCCCGACAAGAGCTGCTGCAGCTGCTGAGGTGAGCAAATATTATGCTTCGCTATTTACAGATGATCCGAAATTTGACAACTTACGGAATGATTATGCGATGCCAAAGAATGTCATTAAAGACCAAAGCCGCTTGCACTCCTTTATGAGTTTTCTTTGGTGGGCAACCTGGGCAACCGAAACAAACCGCCCCGGGGATGATATAACGTATACGAACAACTGGCCAAACGAAGAGTTAGTGGGTAATAAGGCAAATGGCGATATTGTTGTTTGGTCTGTTGTAAGTTTTGTCATCCTTCTTGCCGGTGTTGGTGGATTGGCATGGTACTATGCAACCCAGAAACACAATGAGGCTAATGAAACTTTTCCTGATAGAGATCCGCTTCTGGGGTTATCACCAACGCCTTCAATGAAAGCAACACAAAAATACTTTTGGGTGGTGGCTGCCTTATGGCTTGTACAGGTTTTACTTGGAGCGATCACAGGTCATTATTCGGTAGAGGGCAGTGGTTTTTACGGGATTCCATTAGATAAATGGCTACCATACTCACTCACTAGGTCCTGGCATACTCAATTGGGAGTATTATGGATTGCGACAGCATGGCTTGCTACAGGCTTGTATATGGGGCCAGCCGTATCTGGTTATGAGCCAAAATTCCAACGGTTTTTCGTGAATTTTTTATTTGTGTGTTTGATCATTATTGTTGCCGGTTCAATGATTGGACAGTGGTTTGCCGTTCAACAAAAATTAGGGCATACAGCTAACTTCTGGTTCGGACATCAGGGCTATGAGTATACGGACACAGGCCGTTTTTGGCAAATCTTCCTTACAATTGGATTATTCCTATGGTTATTTTTAATGCTCCGGTCTATTATGCCAGCTTTTAAAAATTTAAAAGAAAGCAAACACCTTCTGGCCTTGTTCTTACTTGCTTCTGCTGCAATTCCTGTTTTCTATATTCCCGCTTTACTATGGGGTCAGCATAGTAATTTGGCAATTGCCGAATATTGGCGCTGGTGGGTTGTCCATCTTTGGGTAGAAGGATTCTTTGAGGTATTTGCTACTGTTGTTATGGCTTTCTTGTTTACAAGAATGGGATTATTGGGACTGCGGACAGCCACCTCGTCCGTGCTGTTTTCAACGATTATTTTCTTATTCGGCGGAATCATTGGAACATTCCACCATTTGTACTTTAGCGGAACGGCTCCCGGGGTAATAGCATATGGTGCAGCATTTAGTGCTCTTGAAGTTGTTCCCCTTGTTTTTATCGGGTTTGAAGCCTATGAAAACCTTACACGCAGCCGTGCCAAACCATGGGTAAAAGCTTATAAATGGCCAATTTTCTTTTTTGTTGCTGTTGCGTTCTGGAATTTAGTAGGAGCCGGATTATTTGGATTCTTTATTAATCCGCCAATCTCCTTGTACTATATGCAAGGGCTTAATACAACACCAGTACATGGGCATGCTGCCTTATTTGGTGTTTACGGAATGCTTGGTATCGGTTTAATGCTCTTTTGCCTGCGCGGTCTGACGGTGAAACGCGAATGGAAGACAGGTGCCTTATCTTTTGCCTTTTGGACAATTAATATTGGCCTTGCTCTGATGATCTTAATCAGTCTTTTACCGATCGGCTTGATGCAGACATGGGCAAGTGTCCAACATGGAATGTGGTACGCTCGTTCAGCCGAATTTATGTCACGAAGCATTGTTCATTTATTTGTTTGGCTCCGAATTATCGGAGATACTATTTTTGCCTTGGGTGCATTAGCTCTTACCTGGTTCATTTTGGGCCTTAAAACAGGCTGGTCTTTAACCAATAACCGCCTTGATTATGACAATTCACCTAGATCCAATAATAAAGATATTTAAGTCCATATACAGGGCCGGTCTATTTTGACCGGTTCTTTTATTTTTTCAGGGATTATTGATTGATGTTTTTTTATTGAGGATGTTTTCATAGATATTTATCTTTAAGAAGTAGTCTATGTGTCTAATCCATTCTGTTTCAACTGCCATACGATACAGTAAAGACGATTGGGAGGTGAATAGAATGAGTGGCTTTGCTGGAGGTGGCTTCGCATTAATCGTTGTATTATTTATTTTACTCATTATTGTTGGTGCTGGCTATGGTTGGTATTAATCCTCCCGAAGGCGGTGTCCTTTGGCAAAAACTCGGGGTATCATAACCCCGAGTTTTTCACTTATAAATGATAAATAAGAAAACGTTCGTTTTGATTATGTTCATACTGACCAGGCAATAAAATTTCAGCCTGCAAGCGAAAGGCTGTGCTGTTTTCCAGGTAAAAAATATAATCTGCTGATGGGTAATATAAAATCAATGAAATTTCTCGTTCCACAGCCTCCACTGATTTCAAGATATGATTCACAACCCTTGTGAATATTTGGATTGAGAAAGGATTAAAGAAGTAAAAGTGGGTGTCGCTCGGGCAAATATCATACTCTTCTGCAAGACAGTTATGAAAATCTATTTTACCCAATCCGCTTTTGTGTTTTTTTAGATAATTTTTTTTATTTTCCAGGGCTTCTTGATAAAAATTTTGATTCATTTCTATTCCTACAACAGAAGCGTTCAGAAAATAATGAATAAAAAAATTCAATCTTCCCTTCCCACAGCCAAAATCAATAATTTTATCATTGCTTTTTATTTCATATTTTTGAAATAAAATCTTCAATGCACTGTATGGGGTGGGTTCATAACGGTGATAGTGGAGGGATTGGTTAAATCCTATTTGATCTCCGGTTGTTTTAATGTGTAACATTGCATCATAAAACCGCTCATCCATTAGACAAAACACCCTTTTTCTACTTTATAAAGAAAAGCCCCCTAATTTGTTAAGGGGCTTTTGCAGCATCATTCTCAGTTAACTTACAAGCTTTAACCTATAAACTGCGATGCAAAAAGGCTTTTGTTCGTTCAAACTTCGGATTCGTAAATAATTCATGAGGATGTCCCTCTTCAATGATTTCACCATTATCCATAAACACAGCCTTATTTGCGACTTCCTTAGCAAAGCCCATTTCATGAGTGACAATAATCATCGTCATGTGTTCCTTCGCCAAATCCTTCATAACTTCAAGAACCTCACCTGTCAATTCAGGGTCTAAAGCGGAAGTTGGTTCGTCAAACAACATAATTTCCGGATTCATCATTAGCGCACGTGCGATGGCAACCCTTTGTTTTTGACCTCCCGAGAGATTAGCTGGGTAAGCATCAACCCGATTCGTAAGACCAATTTTTTCCAACAGCTCAGTGCTTCGTTTCTGTATGGATAATATTGGCTCTCTTTTCAATAATTTGGGAGCAATTTCTAAATTTTCTTTCACCGTTAAATGTGGAAAAAGATTAAAGTGTTGAAAAACCATACCCATTTTTGAAGTAATCTGCCTGATTTCTTGTGGTTTAGAGTAAATTCCATCCTTTACAAGATAATCTCCTTCAACAAGGATACTTCCCCCACTTACATCTTCAAGATGCACTAGACTCCGCAGCATTGTGCTTTTCCCTGAACCGGAGGGACCGATAACAGCGACTACATCATTTTTATTAACCTGGAAGGTTATTTGTTTTAGCACCTCGTTCTGCCCATATGATTTTTTTAAATTTGATATTTCAATGATAGCCATAATCGTCTCCACCTCCTATTCGAATTTAAATCTCTTTTCAAGCCATTTAAAAAATAAACTTAAAACAAACGTTATAATTAGATAAATTAAGCCTGCGTAAAAATAAGGCATTATCGTAAAATCACGGTTAACGGCAGTTTCTGCAAAGTGTAACAATTCTGGAACTGCAACGGCATATAACAATGCAGTGTCTTTAACCAATGTAACTGATTCATTTGTCACTGCAGGAAGAGCAATACGGAACATTTGCGGCAGGATAATTCTTGTCGTCATCTGCCATCTATTTAACCCCAATACTTGAGCCGCTTCATATTGGCCCTTATCAATTGCAAGCAAACCGCCTCGGAAAATTTCCGCAAAATAGGCAGCATAATTTAAAATAAAGCCTAAACAAGCGGCAACAAAACGGTCTAGAACAAGATATTGTCCAATACCAGGAATCATTGGTAATCCAAAACAAATAACCAAAAGTTGCAGCAGAAGCGGTGTACCGCGCATCACATAGATATAGGCTTGAGCAAGCCAAGATAATGGCTTGAACCTGCTTCTGACGGCGAGGGTAAGTAAAAAACCAAACGGAATGGATAGGATAAACGCAATTAGAAACAGGAAGAGTGTTGTTACCGTTCCCTGAAGCATTGGTATGATAACAGATTGAAAATAATCTAAGGACATAAAAAAGTTCCTCCACGAAACAAAACAGGGTTACATTTCGCGAACCCTGTTTTGTCTGATTTAAGTTTAAAACAGTTTATTTTAATACTTTGTTAGCACCGAACCATTTTTCAGAAATTTTAGCAGCAGTGCCGTCCTGATTCATTTCATCAAGTGCTTTTTGAAGTTTATTTAACAAAGCTTCATTACCTTTTTTCACGCCAACTCCGTACTCTTCTGGGGCAAGTGATTCCCCGAGAACCTTGTATGAGTCTTTCTGAAGAGACATGTAGTAGTTAATAACAACTTCATCGATAACAACTGCATCCAGGCGGCCAGTCTTCAAATCTGTTAAAGCAAGATCGTTGGTTTTATATTCAGTTACTGTTTTAATTTTGGATTTAATTGGGCTCGCATTTAACGCATCAGCAGCTGATGACTGTGACTGAAGTCCAACAACTTTACCAGCTAAGTCGTCCAATTTCTTAATGTTTGAATCAGCACGAGTAACAATTACTTGTGAATTTTTTAAATAAGGTTTTGTAAAAAGTACTTTCTGTTTACGCTCATCGGTAATAGTATAACCATTCCAAATAAGGTCAATCCTACCGCTGCTGAGTTCAGCTTCTTTTGTACTCCAATCAATTGGCTGGAACTTGACTGATGTGCCCATCTTTTTTGCTGCTGCTTTTGCATAGTCAATGTCAAAACCAACAAGATTGTTATTTTTATCGCGGAATCCCATTGGTGCAAATGTATCATCTACACCAATAACCAATGACTTTTTATCTTGTGCTGTTGGTGACTTGGAGGAACAGCCTGCCATGACGGAAAAAACAGCTGCAATTACTAGAATCATAGTGATTAAACGTTTCATCAACATGAAAACCCCTTTACTTTAGTACGTTACCATATTATTTGACTATAATATAGTATCATAGAACCAACGTGAACTACAATCTAATTTTTTCTGAAAAACAAGGAAAGACTGAGAAAATTTGTCGACTCTTAAAGTTCAAGATATACCAATAAAAAAAAGAACTTACAGTTTCCATTCTGGTTTACTGTAAGTTCTTTTTAAAACTCGACAATGTTATTCAAGACTCCCCTTTAACCATGCCCGCGGTCTGTATGGACCTACAGGTATCTGAATTAAGCAGGTTTTTTGTTTAGGGTTAAGCTGATAAAGTTCATCACATGATTTCACATCATATCCTAATAATGGGTGTCCGCCCAAACCTAAAGCCCCTGCAGTCAAGAGAAGCCTTTGCAGGACAATCCCTGCCTCCATTTGCTGAATGCGGTAGCCTCTATATCCTATTTTCCCGATATTGAAGTCTTTATCACCAACAATATGAAAGCACATCGGAACTTGAAACAAATTAACATTATCCATTGTTAATCCATTTTGTAAATATTCCCGATAATCCCCAGACGATATTCTCTTTAAAGCATGAGTATTTTCCTCGTAGGAATAAGCCCCAATAGGTATACTTTCTACATTCGAAAAACAACCATACAAACTGACTCGGTTTTCCGGCCGCTCATCTGATTCAACCAAGTCATTGTTATACACAAAAGATAATGTTTCTTTCAACAATGTTGCTAAATGAGTTTGACTTATTTTTCCTAATTGAAAATCTAGGTCTGGAGAGTGCCGCTCCCTGCACACCAAATCAAAGTCATATTTTAACGGCTCCGTATATGGCAGCATAATTGTTTCCATGCTAATGACATTCTGATAATGTTTGGCTTTCCCGAGCTTTACAAACGAGTCAGTAAATTCAAACATCGCAGCTTCGTTTAGTTTCTTTAACATTGGATAATCAATGATATTCTTTGAGCGCTGATAAACAGTATGCTTCAATACAGGAAGCTCCTCGCATAATGAAGCAGAAGAAATACTTGTATCCTTCCCATCATGACAAATCACGGGTTGCTTGGCTAAGGGAATGACGGCATAAACACTCTCTTCCTGTTCATAAAGACCCAGTAAATGATTAATCGGCCTATCTAAAAATTGATAGCACACCCTCGTTGATATATCCATCTGATCTGCCACTGCCAGCGCTTGCCCAAGCACCGCCCCTGCATCTAACCCTTGCAGCCTGTACGAGAAATTATGATATTTGTAAAAATTCTTCCAAAAAACAGTTGAAACAAATAAAGTACCAAAACATTCTGTTATGTTTATGTCTTTTCCCAGACTTCTAGATAAATAGGAGTCGAAATTCCCCTCACGAAGTAGGACGATGTTGTGATGAGCTGCTGAATAGTGATAAATTCCCTCCGGAATGTCAGCTAACTTTAAATAAATGTAAAGCTCATTAGGATACAAAGCACCACCGGATGGTACAAATCGCCGCATTGATTGGCCCATATAGCTTGATTTCCCGTCAGTTATCATTCCCGGAAATACTGTTTGCGCATATTGAGTTAATCCATACACATACCAGAGGAATTGACTGATATCTGCTAAGTTCGGCTTAAGAGTTGCAACACGTCCTTCAAGTGAAAAAGATGCTTTTGGAGACAGCGGAATTTCAGGTAGGTCACGATACAATTTATAAGGTAAAGGTGCATCGCCCCAATCTACCTTCCAATTCTGCGGAAGTGCTTTTTCCACATCGAAATGTAAATTGGATAAAAAGGTATCAAGTTTCATTTGCCACCTCCTTTATCATGGAAACGGGTGTGGATACGGATTTAACTCTTCGTAGGTTAAAGCGTGCTTTGTATATCCAAGCTTTGACGGAATAGTTAGAACCCGTTCAAGACCTCTTACACGAATCAAATGATGGCCAAACGTCATTGGCAGCATTCCAGGAATGATGACCTTTACACAAGATAATCCGTTCCGTTTTATTTCTGGTGTTGTTTGGTCAACTACAATAACATCGAGATTTTGGCCGCGAAACCTTTCCAATAGTTCATTTACCTCATCCTTTAAATCCAAATACCCTGGCCGCGGCTTAAATTCGTCTGCGATAGTTCGGATTGGTCTCGGTTCATTTAATAAAAAATTGAGCCGTTCTTCAGCCTCTGGCAAGCCATACAGCATTCCGTGATCCTCCATTGTCTCTACTTCAAACGGATGATCCAGCATCCTTACATATTTTGTTCGATTATCTGCAAATTTTTCGTCATGGTGATACATCATTCCCGCCAGTTCAAACAATGCACTTTTAATTGCGTTTACAGGATCAGGATTTGCTCCAGCAGCACAAATAATGTTTAATCCCTTTGTGCCTCTGTTTTTGGCAATTCCCCAGACACTCGGAATCCCATGTTCCATTGTTGAATTATAGAAATAAACATCATAATTCGCCACCTCGCGTAACCGTTCAACCATCAGCACTAATTCTTGATCATTCGCAGAATTGAGGTCAAGACGCGGCAGTTGAAGTCTAGCGTACCAGGTTAGTAAAAACGAGTCCCGTTCAACAACCTCTAAAATCCCATGAAATATAGCTTCCTCGAGACTCCCGCCTAACGCACATCCATTTGATGTTTCATAGACGAAACCCTCTCGATTCCCAAGGCTGTAATAAGCGAGCAGCTCTGGAACTAAAATGGGGCGGTTTTGTAATAAGGAAAAACCCCAGACCCAATTCATTGGTTCTTTAGGATTGAATGACTTAAACGGAAAATGTGGGTTCTTATACATATTCTGTTCATGTAAGCCTATCGTGAGGGGATTCATTGCGTTTTTATTTACATTCTGATAGCTGTCCCGAACTACACGTCTTTTCCCTCTTGGCCCAAGTCCGCAATATCGTTCTAACCCTTCCAAAATAGCTGTTACAGCGCTCATCTCATAGGAATGAGTGCGTCCAGCTGTTCCCTCATCCGCTCCAAACAATGGCATATTTACAATTACATCAGCAAATGGCAGGGTGTTATCCCTTGTTATAAAGTTCATGACTCCTGTACGAAAATCCAGATAGTCTTTACTTAGTACTTCTTTTAAATCATCAATTGAACGGCAGCGATAACTATCCTCCTTAATTTTCAGGCTGGACTCCAGCCGTATGTTTGCTAATTCAGGTGTATCATCAGGCAGATTGCCACATACAGGACATAGTGGATCAGGCAGAAATACGTGCTTTGATGTTTCTAGTGTCTTCAAGTTTGTAATAAAAATATGTCCGGCAACTCCCTCAGATTGATCATCAAAAAATCTCTGAACCTCCCTTTCAATCAAAAAAGACATCTGTAATAACCCCAACCGCGATGCCCATCCATCAGGTTTAATAGTAGTGACTAAGGAAAGCTTATTTCGCAACTCCCAATTTTCTCTTCTGTCAGGTCCTGCAATTAAACGTCTTAGTTCAACACAAGATGAACAACCGGGTCGATTTGGCAAAATAATCGGACCCGTGATACCCTCGCCAAACGAAACAAAAGAACGCAACCATGGAATCTCCGCAGTTTGGAAAATCTTTTCCGCCTCATGGTATAGACCAGGGTGCCATGCATCATCCAGAATGAGGGCAAATTCCGTTTCCTTAGGAACTTCTTCTAACTTCCTGCACAGAATCACATTATATTTTGAGGACAAACGCTCTTTGACATATTCAGCTAATAACCCGGTTCCCACAACAAGAACACTGCCGTTCATCAGGTTTCCCCCTCCTGAAGCTGAACACCATAAACCCCTCCCAGTTCCTCTTTTAAAAATGGTTCAAAGGAGAGATCATAGACAACTAGTAGTTTGTTCGCTTGTTTAATCACTTGAATCGAGGAACGCAACAGCTCCAATTGTGTTATTTCTTCAAAAGAAGGGATTTCAAGCTTCGATTCGTTTAATTTTAGAAAAACGGCTCCTTCAGGGGAAGTCTGGGAACTTACTTTCACTTTATTTTGTGCGTCTAAAAGCGCTTCTTTTAACGCACTTCTTAAAGCCAAAGTAATATTTAAGCCAGCTTTTGTGTAGTGCCTCCCCTTTGACCGTATCCATATAACAGGGAAGCCATGCAAATCTTCTTCCATTCCAATAGATGGTACACCGTTTAATGTGGTAAGCGCATGGAAATAAAAGCGGCATCTGCGGTCTTCTATACGACCCATTTTCAAGCGATAGCTGATACTCGACTTTGTGGCCTTTCTTTTTCTTAAACTATCATCTAAACAGGCTTGCAGGCCCCTGCACAAGGCCTCCTCAACCGTTTCTCCTGTGCCAATTCCAATGAATCCTTCAGGTATTTTCGAGGCGCTGTCCATCCACCTTGTTACATACATTTCAATTCCCGTTAGGCCAGCTTCCCTTTGCGCCTCTTGATGTGTAAATCCTCCACAGATTACTTCTTGCAGTAATTCAGCAGGGCCTTCTGACAATGGATCAACTGTTTGAACAAGACATTGTGAAAGCGGCAGTTGGGAAAGGTTTTTTTCCTCCCATGAATGAAAAATACCTGTTGTATCTGATGTTAAGAGGTTAAAATACCCCAGAATATTAGGTGGAGGTTCGTTTCGCTTTACTTCTTTATCCAATATTTCTTCCACATCTTCGACCAATTTTAACGATATTTCCTTTTGCTCGGGTACTGGGTGAGTGATAAAACCCTGCCACCCGCCTTCGAGCGTTTCAGGATTAAGTAAGAAGATTTGATTGCTTTGATTAGGGTCGGCTACTCCTGTTACTCTTTTGAAAAATTCAAACACTGCCACGTTCACTAACATCGAAACAGCTGTTTGGGAAAATTTTTGCAGCTGTTCAGATTGCATTACGGCAGATCGGTGGAGCCGTCGCCAAGCAGATTCGAAGCAGCCTTCTTCTTCAGGAATTACAAGTGGTCCGATCAAGCCAATATTCTCTAAACAAATGGCGGGGATAAAGGCTTTCCCTTGTTGTTTACACAATCTATTTACTACTCTAAGCTGTTCAATGTTGCTATCCTCTGCGGCATATAATACCCAATCATAAGAAAGGAGCACTTCACGCAAAAGATCCTCCAGCGACTCTGTTTGATTTGGGCCTTCTATTATTCGAACCTCTGCATCGGTGCCCTGAACTTTTTTTACTGCCCGCAGTAATTGCTCTTGACTTGCTGATGAAGATTCTTTTACGATAACGTCACAGTATAAAATACCAGATTCCAATAATGAAGATACCAGCGAGGTTACGATACTGCCGGATCCAATGACCAAAGGTTTTGTCTGTCGATACTGCTGAAAACGGAAGGCAGCAGAATCAGTGAAACTCTCAATAAATTCGATTTGGCTGGCAAACTTATCAAGAATGACCCTATCCAATTGATGTGGGTGGTCCAGACTTAAGTCTCTAACAAAACCATTTTCAACCAACATCTCACTAATTTCATAGACTCTTTCCTGATATGGAATCGTTAGCCCTTGTGTCAAATCTGCTAATGTCTGTTCCCCGTTAAACATCGGCAGAAGCTTTTCAATCCATTGGTAGATGCTCTTGCCCTCCAAACGGAAGGAGTTTACGTTGTTTCTGAAATAGACACCTCCCTTTAAATCAGGAACAAAGAACGTATCTCTTTTTACTTTTAAACGTGCGGTTGAGTTCAGCGCTGTCATTCATTTCCTCCTAAAAATTGTCCTATTTAACCACTAACATTTTATGTGAAAATCTTTGTCCAATATGATTAAAAGTAGTCGTTTGATTATTTAAAAGGAAAATGAAGCGCTCCACTGAATCAGATGCCTATTTTTAAGGAAGCGTTATGGAAAGAAACATAATTATTTTTTTATCTCTATAGCGCTAGTTTTCGATTATAATATTCATAAAGAATAAATATTAGGAGAATTGTAGAAGTGAAAAAACGAAGAAGGAAAAATGCTTTTTCCAGCTTCGTCGTGTTTTTACTGCTTCTGGGTACATTTTTTGTCATCATATCCCTTTCCAAAATGCAAGATCATACACCTAAAGTACAAAATGATCCGTTTACAAACGTAAAGAAGTATCGCACAACTATCTATAACGAGTTAGCAAAATATCATTTAGAAAATTACACAACCGTTTTAGTGGCATTAATGCAGCAGGAAAGTCATGGAAGAGGCGGGGATCCAATGCAGGCTTCAGAATCAGCCGGACTTCCGCGTAATTCCATTAAAGATCCAAACCAAAGCATTCAGCTTGGTGTAAAACATTTTCAGCGGGTCCTTACTTATGGGCAGCAAAAAAATGTCGATTTTGCCACGATCATACAAGCTTACAACATGGGCAAAGGGTATATTGACTACATCGCAGAACACGGCGGCAAGCATAGTGAAGAGTTAGCCAAAAGTTTTTCTCTTATCCAAGTACAAAAATCACCCAATTTTTATACCTGTGGAGAAAATAAAAGTAATTTTCGTTACCCCTACTGTTATGGTGACTTCACCTATAGTTCGAAGGTTTCAAAAAATATTCAATTATTAACAGTCAGCCAGCAAGTGGCTGATAATAAAAAAACAACCGAGTAATCCTTTAGGATCTATCGGTTGTTTTTTTGTTATATTCTACTATCACTATTCCTTTAAATGAAATGGAACAGTGGAAATAACGACATTCTTTCGTGATATAAGAAAAGCGCGTATAAGTAAACTTGTTTGGTTATGAAGAATATTTTGCCATCTTTTTCTGGGAATAAACTGCGGAATCATAACAGTAACATTATAATTTGATTCACTGGCCTTGTGTTCTACTGTATCAATAAATTTCATTAATGGATGAATGATACTCCGATAATAGGACTGTAAGGTAACTAAGCGAACATCCGGCTGCCACTTTTTCCACTTTTCTTCAAATACTTTCTCATCTTCCCTTTCAAATGACACGTATACCGCAATAATTTGATCAGGTTTCAATGATTTTGCGTAATTCAAGGAGTTTTCTACAACATGTGTCATCCCAGCAACAGGCACGATGATAATATTTCCATGTATTGGTTTAAGATGTTTACAATTTGCTAAGCTTAGCTGTTTTCCAACTTTTAAATAATGCCTTTTAATACGGTGAAAAACTAACACAAGTATTGGTAAGAAGATCAGTACAGGCCAAACTTGAGAAAACTTCGTAATAAAGAACATCATCATAACAGTGCCGCTAATAATAGCTCCAATCAAATTCGTGATTAGTTTAGCCACCCAGCCAGGCGGTTTTTCGCGAATCCATTTTAAGAACATTCCCGTCTGCGCCAATGTAAATGGAATAAATACACCAACTGCATAAAGAGGGATTAAACTTTCTGTTTTTCCTTTAAAACCAATGATCAATAGGATAGACGCTACTGCAAGAGCAATAATTCCGTTAGAGTATCCCAATCGGTCCCCGCGAATCGTGAACATTCGGGCAATGTATTTATCTTTTGCAAGATTCACTGCAAGCATTGGAAATGCAGAGAACCCCGTATTTGCAGCAAGAACCAAAATTAATGCTGTTGTGCCTTGAATAAAGAAATAAACAAAGTTTCTTCCAAATGTTTCCCTGGCAATTTGCGAAACGACCGTTTCAGTTGCCTTTGGAGCAACACCGTAATAGTATGCTAAATAAACGATTCCTACAAATAATACTGCCAAGAGACAGCCCATTGCTATTAATGTTTTTGCTGCATTAACAGGTTCAGGCTTTTTGAAATTTGGAATTGCATTTGAGATAGCTTCAACACCTGTTAAGGCTGAACATCCAGAGGCAAATGCCTTTAGAAGTAAAAATAAACCAATACCTGCGACAGGGGTTCCAAGAGTCGGGTGATGATTTGCTGGGATATGCCCAGTAAAAATTTGATAAAGCCCGACGACAAATAAAATGAATAATGCCAAAACAAACAAATAAACTGGATACGCTAAAATTGAAGCTGATTCTGCAAGACCTCTTAAATTTAATAAGGTAATAATTACAACAAGGCAGCAAGCAATTATTACATTATAGTGAAGTAAACTGGGAAATGCAGATGTAAGGGCATCCGTTCCCGAAGAGACACTTACTGCCACAGTTAATATATAATCGACTAGCAAAGAGCCTCCCGCAACTAACCCTGGGTTTTCGCCAAGGTTTTCTTTTGAAACGACATAGGCTCCGCCGCCATGAGGATAGGCAAAAATAACTTGCCGATATGATAAAATTAGAGCCGCCAATAAGATTAATACTCCAACTGCAATTGGTATTGAGTACCAAAATGCTATCGTACTAACAGTCGCTAAAACAATCAAAACCTGCTCAGGACCATAGGCCACTGATGATAAAGCATCAGACGAGAGAACCGCTAATGCTTTTGTTTTACTAAGCCTCTGTTCACCTAATTCATTTGATTTTAAGGGCCTTCCGATTAAAAATCTTTTAACTGCTGATAACACCCATTCCACCACCAATAAGTAACGTTTTAAAATTCAATGTATGCACTAAAAACAAACCTGATAATATTTAGCATGCCCCAATTTAAAAGAAAGTCATGAATTAAATAGGTATGTTCACGTTAACAATAAAAAAGCCACAGGGCAAAGAGAATAGCCCTGTGACTTTTATTTAACAGCCTCAGTTGCTCCACCTTCCTCTCTTGAAACGCTGACGAGGTTAGCTGTCGGGTTAGGGACAAAGAGTATCCCTTCCTATTTTTAAATAGGATTCACCCCTAGTGATCCAGAACACCAAAAATGGGTCCCCCGTTCCCTATGGATTAAGCGATTAAGAAATATGAAACTGTTGTTAATATTACTGCTAAATTCCTTTTATGTAAATAAAAAAATTATGTTTATTACATTAATGTTTCAAAAAATTCAAAGAAATTTCTGTTTATTCCACTTTTATTTAGTGAAATCGTTTATAATAATAGTATGATATTCGAATTTTTGTGCAGACTATTCTTTGAAAAGCCTCAAGTAAAAGGAGGATTAAACTATGTTCAAAGAAAATAACCCTTTATTATCCGATGAGTTTTTAGATGAAATTACAAAAGAAATCAACTTGCAATTTGGAAATCAAGGACAAAGCGATGAGATTCCAATTAATGAATCCTCAATTTAATCAAGCTTACCGCGTGCGGTAAGCCTTTTTTATACTACCTTATTTATTTT
>JAUZQA010000169.1 GCA_030705665.1 Bacillota bacterium | reverse complement strand
GTTTAACAGTTATGTAGCGACCGTTCTTCCCGAACTTGGTGAAGAAAATATGCAGCAATCAACATTTCAGGAATATTTAGACCAAAGAATTGGGAGAGAATTTAAAGTTGAAGATCCATTTGATCAAATAGAGTTTTTACTATCAAATGGTAATCAAGATTTAGCTCGATTAAATGGTATCCGTTTTAAAGCCAGCCTTGAATATGAGCAATTGATTGATGAATATGTAACCAGTCTTTCAACAAAAGGGTTGATCTTTAAAGATATTATCTTTCGAAAAGAAGTGATTATATCAAAGGTGGATATTGCAAAATACTTCTACTCTCTTGAAAAAAGTAATTCAATCCCTAATCGAATGGAGATCGTAAAAGATTGGCTTTTAAAGGAATTGAAAAAAAGAGTAAAACAGGAACGTTCCAAAAGCTGGGCTGAAGAAGAAAGTCAGTTTTTAGATAAGGAGGATTATTTAGAGGCATTTAACCAACTGCTGGAGAAAAAACAGTATACAGAAAGTTCCTTTAATGATTTTGAAAAAGAACAAAGATTTCTGACAGAAATGGTTGTTAAAGAAAAATTTAAACCTTTGTTTAATAGGGTTAAAAAATTAAAATTTATTGATCTTCCAACTATCTATCAACAATTATTTAAAAGTATAGGGCAAGAAAACTTACCGGAAAATTGGGATGAAATTTGTTGTCAGACGATCGAGAAAATAAATCACTTTGAAATTCCCTATGAAGATGCAACACCATTTGTGTATTTACAGGATTTACTTGAAGGACGTATATCAAATAGAGCCATCCGACATATTTTTATAGATGAAGCACAGGATTATACTCCCTTTCAATTTGCGTTTATTCAACGTTTATTTCCCTATAGTAAAATGACACTATTGGGAGACATTAATCAAGCAATCTTTTCGGGTGCTGTCGGGTCGAGCACAGTTCTGAGTGATTTAGCGGTTGAGGAAAGTAGTATTGAAACATTTGTGCTAATGAAAACATATCGGTCTACAAAACCAATAGTTGAATTTACAAGCCAATTAATCGAGAATGGAAGAAATATTGAGCCATTTAATCGTCCAGGATCAAAACCAATAGTGGAGATTGTAAAAAAACAAAATGATATCAGTAATGTCATTACACGGAAAATAGAACAATACAAAAGAATGGGGCATCAGACGATCGCAGTGATCTGCCGAACAGCAAAAGAAAGTAAGCAGGTTTTCGATCATTTAAATGTGCAAACTCCGCTTCATTTAATTGAAAAAGGAACCATCACATATGAAAAAGGCACATTGGTTATTCCATCCTATCTTGCAAAAGGAATTGAATTTGATGCGGTGATCATTTATGACAGTTCGCAGTACAGGAATGAAAGTGAACAAAATTTGTTTTATACAGTTTGTACTCGGGCGATGCATGAACTATGTATATTTTCAAAAGAGGAAATGAGCCCATTAATGAAAAAAGTGAACAGAAAAATGTTTGACCTTGTATGAAAAACAAAAGGAACATTGTTTTTACATAATGTTCCTTTCGTTATTTTTAAATTAAAGCCCTTTATTCCATTGTTTTTGAACTTGTTCAGAGGCTAAACGTAAAATTTCTTCTTCAGAAGTATTATTTGTAATGATAACATTCGTCAAATAATTTCTACCTTTAAAATTTACTGTAACATTTACTTGTACCATCTTAATATCACCTTTCTTTTTTTATTTTATTTTTTGATGTAATTTTCGATCATAAAGGAGTCAAGAGAAATGGATATAAACTTTGAAGTAATCACACTTGAAAATCTTTACATTGCTGCAGAAATTATTAATTCGAACCCAGAATATAATGTTATTGAAAATGGGAGAGAGACAAGAACAGAAAAGGATATGATTGGAGAATTTCTTCACTCTAATTCTTTTAGCTTGTTAGTAAAAGCAGATGATACTTATATTGGGGTTATTGATTATTTAATGGAAAATCCAAAAAATCGGACCCCTTGGCTTGGATTATTAATGATTCACGGAGATTATCATGGATTTGGATTTGGTTCACAGAGCTATAAACATTTTGAAACAGAGTTGGTAAATCGCGGGACAAATCGAATTCTTCTTGGTGTGATAAAGGAAAACAAGAAAGCACATGACTTTTGGTTGTCATTAGGTTTTTCCTATTATAATACAGTTATTAGTAAAAATCAAAAGGAAATTATTTGCTATGAGAAAGTTTTGATATAAATGCTAATTTAAGCTTCAATAAAAAGGAATTTTGCGGCAAATTCTTGGACCAAATTTATATCAACGGCTCTTTTTTTAAACAAAACTTCTGCCGATGTAAGGTCAGGAAGAAGGGAATGGATTTTTTTTAAATCACGAAGCGAAATATCACCATTTAACAACTGGACCGCAAGTTCTTTTTTCTCTCGTGTGTTTGCAGATTGATAAAGGATAAATGCAATACATGTTACTTTGTCCATAAGAAAAATACCTCCACTAGTGATTTTACTAAATAGTTTCGTCGTAAGAAGTAAAATTCCTGCGAATTTTCTGAAAAAATTTTTCTTGATGAAAAAAAACAAACATTTTTCTACAATTTTTCTGATGCTAAAAAAATTAACACTTTTTTGTTTTCATTTGAATTGTCGCAAAACTATAAGTGTATTGATTATTACCTGTAATTTTTTATATAATGATGGAGGATAAAAGTTAAGCGGGAGTGCCAGTAATAGCAAAGAATTCATTTACAGGCAGGACGAACCAGCCAATTTAGGCCGGTGAGATATCCATTCTTGTTAGATCTGAACAAGATGGACAGTACCGTTAAATTTTACCTTTCGTCGATTAGATGGGAGGTTTTTTCCTGTTCTATAGAAATAAATAGGAGGAACTATATGATGAAAGATACCCTAATAAAGGATTTATACCGAAACTCTGAGAACTTCAAAGACCAACAGGTTCAATTGTCGGGATGGGTCCGTACAGTTCGTGATTCAAAAACATTTGGGTTTATTGAACTAAACGATGGGAGCTTTTTTAAAGGAGTACAAATTGTTTTTGATGATCAAATGGTCAATTTTAAGGAAATTGCCAAACTTCCGATCAGCTCTTCAATCAAAGTAGTTGGAAATTTTATTTTAACACCACAGGCAAAACAGCCTTTTGAAATAAAAGCAACTGAAATTGAAATTGAAGGAATTTCAAACACTGATTATCCATTGCAAAAGAAAAGACATACTTTTGAATATTTACGGACAATTGCTCATTTGCGTCCAAGAACAAACACTTTCTCTGCCGTTTTTCGCGTTCGTTCGCTTGCTTCATACGCAGTTCATAAGTTTTTCCAAGAAAAAGGTTTCGTTTATGTACATACACCCATTATTACCGGCAGTGACACGGAAGGTGCCGGGGAAATGTTTAGGGTTACTGCTTTAGATTTAGATAACCTTCCTAAAAATGAAGAAGGAAAAGTTGACGCAAAACAGGATTTCTTTAATAAAGAAACGAATTTAACTGTAAGCGGGCAATTAACTGCTGAAGCATTTGCCTTGGCATTCCGCAATGTTTATACTTTTGGACCAACCTTTAGAGCTGAAAATTCAAATACAGCCAGACACGCTGCTGAATTTTGGATGATTGAACCAGAAATCGCTTTTGCAGAGCTTCCCGACATCATGGATCTTGGTGAGGAAATGGTAAAATACGTGATTAGCTATGTGCTTGAACAAGCTCCTGAAGAAATGGCGTTTTTTAACAGCTTTGTTGACAAGGGCCTGTTGGAGCGATTAAACATCGTAAAATCAGCGGATTTTGGACGTGTAACATATACTGAGGCTATTGAGCTTTTGAAAAACTCAGGAGCAGAATTTAGCTATCCTGTTGAGTGGGGCATAGATTTGCAAACAGAGCATGAACGGTATTTATGTGAGCAAATTTTCCAGAAACCTGTGTTTGTAACAGATTATCCAAAAGAAATTAAGGCGTTTTATATGAGATTAAATGATGATCAAAAAACCGTTGCAGCAACAGATATGCTTGTACCAGGTATTGGTGAATTAATTGGCGGCAGTCAGCGTGAAGAGCGGGAAGAAGTTTTGGCCAATAAAATATCTGAGCTTGGTATGAGTGAAGAAGATTACTGGTGGTACCTCGAATTAAGAAAGTATGGTGGCACTAAACATGCTGGCTATGGCCTAGGCTTCGAACGATTAATCATGTATTTAACAGGAATGAGTAATATTAGGGACGTTATTCCTTTCCCAAGGACAACCGGAAACGCCGAATTTTAATTATCAATGAAAGAGGATGTCACAAAGGGTTTCCCTTTGGTCGAAAGGCATTCTCTTTTTTGCTTTATAGTGGCATATATTAATGTTATTTTAAAAATATAAAATTAAACTTAACTAAAGGTATAATTCTAATTAACATTGCAAACTACTTTGGCAGATTGGGGGAAAACATGAAAGTCTTAGTTGTAGAAGATGAAAAGGGGCTAATAGAAGGAATTACTTATATTTTGAAAGAAGAAAAATATCAAGTAGATTCAGCATTAAATGGTTTTGACGGCCTGCAATTAGCAAAACAGGGTGTGTACGATGTTATTATTCTTGATATCATGCTTCCTGAAATGGACGGTTTTTCAATTTTAAAAGCTCTTAGAGAAGAGTCAATTCGAACCCCCATCTTGCTCCTTACCGCAAAAGATAGCATTGAAGATCGTGTAAAAGGGTTGGATTTAGGTGCAGATGACTATTTAATTAAGCCGTTCGCCGCTCCAGAATTGTTAGCAAGAATTCGAGTTCTCCTTCGTGGCAAAGGTGGAACATTTGAAAATGACCTTTCCTATGGTCCTATTGAAGTTATCGAAAATGAGCATGATGGATATATTGAAGGGAATAAATTAAATTTAACTGTAAAAGAATATTTATTGCTTGAATTTTTTATTCGAAACAAGGAACAAATCTTACTGAGAGATCAAATATTTAATCGTATTTGGGGATTTAGCTCTGATGCAGGATTAAATATCGTTGACGTTTATGTCCATCATCTTCGAAAAAAATTAGGATTATTCGGATATGATGATTATATAAGGACTGTTCGAGGAATCGGCTTCATGTTAAAGGGAGACGAAGGACATGTTTCGAAAGACTAAAATAAAACTAGTATCCTTATATACGATTTTTTTCTTCTTTATATTACTCTTGTTGGGCATAAGTTTATACTTTTATATGTATCGGACCACGTATTTCTCTATTGACGACATGCTCCAAGATAAGGCCAAGACCGTAGCTCAAAACTTTAAGAAGACATTATCGGAAGAAAATGAGCAAGAAACTGAGCGACCGGTGATTTACTTTTTCTGGGGAAAAAATAGGGAACTGTTAGGCAGCAATCCTAAAAATGTTTTGTTAAAAAAAGAACTAGTAAAAATATCTCCATACACACTTAAAAAAGGTATTAAGACAGAAGAATTAAATGGAAAGTTTTATCGGATTTTATCTATTCAACCACAACATATAGTTATAAATAAGAAACAGGTTGAACTCATACAACTGATTTATAATATTAACCCAGAAGTAAATATGTTAAGAAATATGCTTATCATCATAGGTATTGGGAGTGCGGCAGGATTGTTTCTTTCCTTTTTGGCTGGGTTATTCTTAGCAAATAAGGCACTTATTCCTATCCAGCGCTCATGGGAAAGACAATCACAATTTGCCGCAGACGCTTCACATGAACTTCGGACACCTTTAGCCGTAATTCAAACATATTTGGAGCTCCTATTTCGCCATCCTTCAAAAACGATAGAAGAAGAAAGTGAAACTATTTTTAAAAGTCTTTCGGAAGTAAAACGGATCAATAAATTGGTTGAGGAATTACTCACATTGGCCAGAAGTGATTCGAATGAGCAACAAATTCAACCCCGGCATTTTATGATGGATAAATTAATTGCTTCAATTGTTGAGCAATTTAAACCAATAGCTGAATTGAAAAATATTCACCTAAAAGAAATGATTGAACAAGACCTTAATTATTGTGGCGATCAAGAACGACTACACCAACTGTTTGTTATTTTATTGGATAATGCTCTTAAATTTACACCAGCAAATGGAGCTGTCGTTATATCTTGTAAAAAAGAAGGAAATGTTTTGAAAATTATTGTGAAGGATAACGGCATCGGAATTTCAAGTGAGGATTTGCCTTATATTTTTAACCGTTTCTTTCGAGTGGATAAGAGTAGATCAAGATCAGAAGGCGGAACGGGTCTGGGATTATCCATTGCCAAGTGGATCGTGGAAGCACACTATGGTCAGATTACTGTTGAGAGCCAACAAAAGGAAGGGACTTCATTCATTATAAAATTACCGATAAGAGAAAGCTTCTAAAATAAAAAGCACGCCTCCTAGGCGCGCTTTTTATTTTAATTACTTAAATCACATTTTTCTAATGGAATAACTTTTGTTTTCTTTGTATATTTATATCCAAGCCATAGGATAAGGAAAAGTGGTAACCCGACATACGAAACAAGTACACCATTCCAATCGATATGGGCTCCCATAAATGCTGAATAGTTTTGACCTAAAATAACAACTGCACAGACGATAAAAGCAAAGATTGGTCCAAAAGGATAAAAACTTGATTTGTAAGGTAGCGCATTTAGATCTCTTCCTTGAGCAATATAAGCTTTTCGGAATCGATAGTGGCAAATAGCAATTCCTAACCAAGCAATAAATCCAGACATACCTGATGCATTTAATAACCAAACATAAACAGTACCATCACCAAATAAAGAAGCAAGGAAAGCAACTGTTCCAACCAGTGAAGTGACAATTAGTGCATTAACAGGAACCCCACGTGAGTCTAATTTTCCAAGGAATTTAGGTGCTTTACCTTCACGGGCTAAATCCCAAAGCATCCTGGTTGATGCATACATTCCAGAATTTCCTGCAGATAATACGGCAGTTAAAATAACAGCATTCATAACAGAAGCCGCAAAAGCTATTCCTGCTTTTTGGAAAACTAACGTGAATGGACTTACGGAAACATCGCCATTTGCTAAATTCCCATTTGTGTAGGGAATCAGTAAGCCAATAACAGCAATTGCCAGCACATAGAATAAAAGAATTCTCCAAAATATTTGTTTTACTGCAAGTGGAATGGTTTTCGCTGGATCTTCACTTTCACCAGATGCAACCCCTAGCAGTTCTGTTCCTTGGAAGGAGAAACCTGCTGCCATGAAAATCCCGAGCATTGACATAAAACCGCCATGGAATGGTGCATCTTTAATGGTAAAGTTTTTAAAGCCAATGAAATGCCCGCCCATAATTCCAAAAATCATTAATGCACCTGCAATTACAAAAATAATGACTGTTACTACTTTAATAAGAGAAAACCAATACTCTGCTTCGCCAAAGCCTTTTACGGATAAATAATTTAATAAAAACATAATAACTAAGAAAATAGCACTCCAAATGATAGAAGGAGTATGTGGAAACCAGAATTTCATAATCATTGTAACAGCAGACAGTTCTGCCGCAATCGTAATTGCCCAGTTGTACCAATAATTCCAGCCAAGAGCAAAACCCAAGGATGGATCAACAAACCTAGTTGCATATGTGCTAAAACTACCTGCAACTGGCATATAAGCACCCATTTCTCCAAGGCTTGTCATAAGAAAATAAACCATGACTCCGATTAAAATATAAGAGAGAAGTGCTCCGCCAGGTCCAGCGGTATGAATGGCACCGCCACTAGCTAAGAATAATCCTGTCCCAATGGTACCACCAAGTGAAATCATTGTTAAGTGCCGGGCTTTTAAGCCACGTTTTAATTCCGTCGTTTCAGTTGTTGAAACGATAGATTGTTTTCTATCTGTTGTTGTTGGCATTTGTTCTAACTCCTTATTCATTTTTTTTGGAAGGAGTTTGGAATAATAAAAGCCACCGAAGTTGATTCGTGTGGCTGTTTTATACCCCGCATCATACCTTCCGAAAGATAGCTCAACACGTTTAGCTGGTAATGGCCCAAACGTGACAGTTCTGTTCCTATTCGAAAACAGCCCCAGCATGCTTGTTCAGAGACCAAAGCACACTTCGGCAGCTTTTCCTTTCAAACGTATTCATAGATCCTCTGCATCTCGTCCGT
>JAUZQA010000168.1 GCA_030705665.1 Bacillota bacterium | reverse complement strand
TAAACTGAGCAATCAATTTGATGAGATATACATACATTTGGGAGTAAAAGTACATAAGCCAGAATGTTTGATGGATTATGCGATTAAAAATCATAATGATTTCTCATTTGATAGAGAAAATAGGTTTTTGGATCATGTTTATTCTGCAGAAAAAAGCCAAAAGTCTTCTTTCTTTACTGTGGATGATTCGAACCAGTGTTATTATATTACGTTTTTTAAGGTAAATTCTTTGTATGAGTTGAAATTATCGCGCCAAGTTTTTATTCCTCAATATCTTGATTCATATCAAAACTTCCCTTTAATGGAAGAACTAAATAAGCATAAGTTAATTCCTATCAGAGAGGGCTATGATAAAGCTTATGCACATATTTCTGCATACTCTCGTGATATTAACTCAATAGCTCCTATCACTCAGTCTCGATTCGCAAACGCTGATGGTCCGGATGATCCAATTGTAATTGATAGGATTCACTACGTTACAAATATTTTCAACGGATTGGAAACGCGTTTTATTGCTGGAACGGAAACCAAATCATTTGCAACGATATCACAAAATAGAGACTATTTTTATGATCTCCATTTACCATATGTAGGAAATTTGTATTTAAAGTATTTCATTTATTTTAATGAATATGGAATAGTACCTTCCAAGCAGATGATGCCACTGCTCCTAGAGAACTTGTGGAAATCAACGAAAAGTAGTACCAGTACATTTAACACGTATTTATTTAAAGTTGATTCTTTTGAGGAATCTTAACGATATGCTTGCTGCGGCAATCCTCTTTTTGTTCTTCAACTTTAGGGTCAAGTTTAGTTTTAAAACCTTATCCATTAATTATCATAAAGGAATATAACTATCATATGGATTATGAGCATAAAGAACATTCCATGCTTGAATGCCGTTTTATTAGTCTCGTCGGCTAAACGTTTGCCGGTAATGACAGCTTTAGATCTTTAACACTTGCCCCATTAATATTATGAAATACTTGACAAACAACTCAAAGCACAGTAATCTTTCCGCTATAGCGAATATAATTTACTATAGTATTTTGGAGGAGCATATGATCTCTGCAAGCGAAACGATTAGTAGAAATATAAAAAGAATTCGGCAAGAAAGAAATCTTACTTTAGATGATTTAGCTAGATTAACTGGTGTCAGCAAGAGTATGTTGAGTGAGATTGAACGTTGCACAAAAAGTCCCACAATATCTGTCCTTGAAAAAGTATGTGATGGGATTAATGTTCCACTCGCTCAACTTACGCATACCGAAACGCCACAAGTATCTATTTCTACAAATGATACCGTTAAACATTATTCTGCATGGGATGGATTTGAATTATTTGTTTTATTTGAATTTGACCCAAATAAAAAGTTTGAAATATTTCGTCATGTCATTTCCCCCCATTCTGAACGTGTGTCTGAGCGCCATGAATCAGGGATCAGGGAATATATTATCTGTACAAAGGGCGTTTTTAGTGTACAAGTTGAAGACACAACGTACCATTTGCAAGAGGGTGAAGCAATACAGTTTCTTGCAAATTGCCAACATAAATATTTGAACTTAACAGATCAGGATGTAAATATTATTATGCTTCTTTACCATGAATAGAAAGGGGGATTCTACCATAAATAACTATGTGAAAAGAACGATTAGGTTGATATTTGGACTTTTTTTATATGCACTCGGCTCTTTTTTAAGCATACAGGCTAACATAGGCTTAGCCCCTTGGGAGGCATTCAGTATGGGGGGGGCTTATCTGACCCATATATCGTATGGCAATATCGTTGTCATTACTGGCTTTGTGATCATTGCCATTGATTTTGCGTTTAAAGAAAAAATTGGCTTTGGCACAATTCTTAACGCTATACTGATAGGAAAGTTTGTGGACTTAATTCAATTTGTCAATATTGTTCCCATGATGACCAATTTTTGGCTAGGCATACTAATACTCTTGCTAGGACAAGTTGCTATTTGCATTGGAAGCTATTTTTATATTGGTGCATCCCTCGGTTGTGGACCCCGTGATGCACTCATGGTTGCACTTGGAAAGCGTATGCCAAAAGTACCCATAGGAGCAATACGAGGCTTAATAGAAGGTACCGTTCTTATTATTGGATGGCTGTTAGGTGCAAAGGTGGGCATTGGCACAGTAATATCTGTATTTGGTATTGGACTTATTTTACAATTCACTTTTAAAATACTACGCTTTGATGTAAAAAATATTAAGCATGAGAGTGTAGCTGATACGGTAAAAGCAATGTAATAGAATGCGAAAATAGTTGTTTCACATTCTTTTTACTATACAGTTTGTCGTTCAATTAATTTGACAGAGATCTCTTCGTGAGAATTTTTTGTATGGTCAATGGCTTGAAGAAATAATTTTTTCCCGATTTCAACCAAAGGGATTTCGAGTGTTGTGATGTGCATAATTTTTGCGACCGGGTGGTTATCAAATCCCATTATGGCGAGTTTATCCGGGATTGCAATTTCCTTTTCCTTGCAATAAGTAATAATCCCAGCAGCAACGATGTCACTAGTGACAAGTAGTGCGGTTGGCGGGTTTTCCATTTCTGTTAATTGCTCCACCACTTTTACACCATCCTCAAATTTGGTAGAGCCATAAAAAATGTAATTGGGGTCAAGCGGCATATCGATCTTTTTCAAAAATTCTTTATAGGCCTTTTTTCTTTGTTTACTACTGGGTCCGGATTTTCTTCCAATGCAATAGCCAATTTTATCATGCCCCTTTTTATGTAAATACTCTAATGCATTGAAAAAAGTTTTAAAATGGTCAATAAATGTTGAAGAAACGGTTCGACCTCTTGAATCTTCACAAAGAACAATGGGACCGTATTGGACATACTCATCGATCACATCCCACCCGCAACTTCTTGAACATATAATTAGGGCATCTATTTGCTTATGTTGTAACATCTTCAGTGCTTCAATTTCTCTGTTTTCCTCATAATTTGTTTGGAATAGAACTAACTTGTAGTTGTTCTTTACCGCTTCATTCGCCATTCCTTCAATTAATAACCCAAAGTAAGGATGGTTGGTCACAGGGATCACGACACCTATCAGGAACGTTTCTCCTTTACTCAAATGAACGGCATTTAAATTTCGTTGATAGTTGTTTTCCTCCATCGCCCTTAAAACCGCTTCTCTTTTTTCTTCACTGACATATGGCTGATTATTTAATACACGAGAAACCGTTGTAACGGATACTCCTGCTTTTTTCGCGATATCTTTGATATTGACCATAGTGTTATCTCCTTAATTAAAAGCATCATTTCCAGATTTTTATTTCAGCAAATTAACCCTCTAAAAAATAATAAAATTAAAGAATATTATAGCCCTTTATATGACGTATAAAAAGAAAACTAATTTTAAAAGTAGTTCCGTTAATGTAGAGAATTTCCCAAAGCACAAGTTAAATAACGTCTGTACCTTTAACATAAAGTGTTTCTTATTTTTTTAAAAAAAGGATATAAGTTTTAATTCCTAGTTGACACCTAAGAATAATGGGTTTATTATTTTTACATGTAATGATTGTTGACAACTGAGGAGTAAGACACAAAACACATTTTCATATTTTTTTAGTCAACTGGACAACCAGAGACCTTTAAAATAATTTACTTTTTACATGTAAATTATTTTTAGAGGTCTCTTTTTGTTTAGATTGAATAAATTCTGCGGTTCTATGCTGAAAGGGGGAGTGCAATGATTAGATTTGATGGTATAAGTAAGGAGTTTAAACAATCGGGCAAAAAAATGTGGGCTTTAAATCATGTTTCGTTGGACATAGAAAAAGGAGATATTTTTGGGATCATTGGCTATAGTGGTGCTGGGAAAAGCACGCTTCTCCGAATGGTGAATGGACTCGAATCCCCATCTGAAGGAAAGGTTTTTGTAAAAGGAAAAGACCTGGGTGGGTTGGACCGTCAAGAGCTTTCCCAAATTAAGAAAAGGATTAATATGGTTTTTCAGCATTTTAATCTATTAAAATCTAAAACTGTATTTGATAATGTTGCGCTTCCCCTTGTTCTAAATAAAGTGGATAGGGCAACGATCAAAAAACGAGTTTACGAACTATTGGATTTCGTTGGATTAGTAGATAAAGCTAATAGTTATCCAAGCCAATTATCCGGGGGGCAAAAGCAGCGTGTAGGTATAGCTAGGGCTCTAATCACAGAACCTGAAATTCTATTGTGTGATGAAGCAACATCGGCCCTAGACCCAAAAACGACTGTTTCGATTCTTGAATTATTAAAACGAATTAACCATGAATTGAAGATTACTATTTTGATTGTTACTCATGAAATGGAAGTGATTCATTATTTATGCAACAAGGTGGCGGTTATGGAACTTGGACAAGTTATTGAAAAAGGGAATGTGACAGATGTTTTTGGAAATCCCCAAAATCCTACAACAAAGGAATTTGTCAAAACGGTCATCCATGATGAAATTTCCGAAAAGATCCTGAAAGAACTAAAACAAACAACAGAGTCAAAGAAAATTTTTCAACTGAAATTTTTTGGGGAAAATGCAAGGCAATCATTACTTTATCAGATCTCAAAAAAATTTAAGGCAGAATTCAATGTTGTTTTTGCCAATATTACTGAACTTCAAGGAGCAACATTAGGAATTTTCACGGTTGTTTTTTATGGGGCCTCTGAAGAGTTAGAGCAAATCTATCAATACGTTATCGATCAAGGAGTTGCAATTGAGGAGGTGTTTTTTTGAACACTGTAACAAATGGGTTAATTCTCCAATCGATTTATGAAACGATCTATATGGTATCCTTTTCTCTTTTTATCGGAACTATTATTGGCCTTCCATTCGGAATATTATTAGTTGTAACAAGGGGTAATGGGATTAAACCAAATAAGATTTTATTCTTCTTGCTCAATGGTATTATCAATATTTTTAGATCGCTGCCCTTCATAATCCTGTTGGTGGCAATTACACCATTTACTCGGATGATTGTTGGACAGACCTATGGAACAACCGCAGCCATCGTACCCTTGATTGTTTATGTCGCACCATTTATTGCTAGGCTGGTAGAAAATTCGTTATTAGAAGTAGGACAGGAAATTATTGAATTAGGTAAATCTTTAGATGCTTCAATATTTCAAATTATTCGCTATTTTCTTCTGCCGGAAGCGTTTGGATCCTTAGTCTTAGCTTTAACCACTGCCATGATCGGACTGATCGGTGCAACGGCAATGGCAGGAACGATAGGCGGGGGCGGCATTGGGAACTTAGCCATTACATATGGTTATGAACGATTTAATACGTCAGTCATTGTAGTAACCGTGATTATTTTAGTGATCATCGTTCAATTGATTCAAAGCATTGGGAATCGATTAGCTAGAAAATTAAGACATGAATAGGAGAAATGAAAAGTGAAAAAATTTAAAGTTTTAATAGCATTCTTAGCTATATTTACATTGGTTCTTACAGGTTGCGGAAAGCAAGATAACAAAACTGTTGCAAGTAAGGAGAAAAAGGAAATTAAAGTAGGAACATCACCAGGGCCTTATAGTGAATTATTCTTAAATGGCATAAAACCAATCCTTGAGAAAGAAGGATACACGATAAAAGCTGTTGAATTTAATGATTTACAGCAGGCGGATGTCGCTCTTGCCGATGGAGGAGTTGATTTAAACGTTGACCAGCATACTGCGTATATGGAAAACTTTAACGCCAATTCGAAGTCTAGCCTTGTTAGTATTACACATATACCAACCGTACCGGCGGGAATCTTTCCTGGAAAAAAATCATCTTTGAAGGATATTCAATCAGGCGACACGATTGCGATTCCAAACGATGCATCTAATGCTGCAAGAGCATATGCTCTTTTACAAAAAGCTAAATTAATTAAATTAAAAGAGGGTGTAGAATTAGCAAAAGCAACGGCTGCAGATATTGCGGCAAATCCTTTGAATTTAAAAATTGTTGAAATGAATTCCGCTCAGATTCCGCGTACACTTAAGGATATCGACTACGGTGTCATTCCAGGAAGTATCGTTTATGCATCAAAAATAAACCCTGATACGAAGCTACTTTCGGAAAATTTACTGCCTCATCTAATCCTGGTTGCTGCTGTAAATAAATCAAGTCAAAACACCCAATGGGCTAAAGATGTCGCGGCAGCATATAAATCAAGTGAGTTCAAAGACTACATGAAAAAACACAACAAAAATAATTACTGGTTCATCCCAGATGAATTAAAGTAAAACAGTGAAAGATGAAAGGACCGGTTCTTCTGCTTTTATAGAGAAGAGCCGGCCCCATTTTATTTAGGAAGAGGGATGGAGATGGCAGATACTCAGCAGTTAATAAACGAAATTGACGAATTAGTTGATAGTAATTTTCAAGAAGTGGTCAGCTGGAGGAGACATATGCATCAGTATCCGGAATTGTCTTTCAAGGAGGAAAAGACTGCTCAGTACATTAAGGAAAAATTACTTAGTTTTGGTTTGCAGGTAAAAACCAACATTGGCGGCAATGGGTTGATTGGGATATTGGAAGGGGACCAGCCTGGAAAAACGATTGCTCTTAGAGCAGATTTTGATGCACTGCCGATCCATGATGAAAAAGAGGTTCCCTACAAATCTCAAAATCCAGGTGTCATGCATGCTTGCGGTCATGACGGCCATACCTCTGCATTGCTGGGGACAGCACAGGCATTAAGTGTGTACCGGGAGAAACTGAAGGGGAAAGTGGTCTTTATTTTTCAGCCGGCAGAAGAAACACCCCCTGGCGGCGCTAAATTTATGGTAGAAGATGGTGTATTGGACGGAGTGGACTATGTATTTGGCATTCACTTAGATTCACAGGCTCCTTTAGGTAAAGTTTTAGTAGGGGAAGGCTACCAAATGGCGGCCGTCGATAAATTTGCCATTCACATACAAGGCAGGGGAGGGCATGGTGCAAGGCCTCATGAGGCGATTGATTCCATTGTCATTGGCACTGAAATCGTGAGTGCCTTGCAAAAAATAGTCAGTCGCGGGGTGGATCCATTAAAATCAGCCGTTGTTACAATTGGTGTTTTTCAATCAGGTTCTGCATTTAATGTCATTGCCGACAAAGCCGTTCTTGAGGGAACAGTCAGGACCTTTGACGAAGATGTTCGCAAGCAAGTAGAAAATCAAATTCGCAGTATAGTAGAGGGGATCACATCGGCATTTGGTGCGGGGTATTCGATCGATTATCTGAACGGCTATCCAGCTTTATACAATCATCTGGAAGAAACGGAGACTGTCCGCTCATTGCTTTCGGAAGTATTCACGGAGGAAAACGTGCTTGAAATGAAACCAACAATGGGTGCGGAAGACTTTTCCTATTACTTACTGGAAAAACCGGGAACCTATTTTAGAATAGGCTCACAAAATGAAGATAAAGCCACACACTATCCGCATCACCATCCAAAGTTTGACTTCGACGAAAGGGCTCTCTTAAACAGCCAAAAATCATTTGTCAAAATCGTATCACATTACCTTTTTTAATGCGCAGTATTTTTTACACCTTGAGTGCTTAAAGCGCTTGCCACTAAGAGCGTTACTCGTGTTACTGAAAGAAGAAAAGACCTGAATGGCTAACCCGAGCCCCCACTGAAACGTCATATCTCAGTGGGGGTTCGTTGACAACGCTGTGTTGAACTCCTTATCATTCTTTTCCATTAAACTCTAAAATATTTAAACCCTCAGATTCTATTGGTGCTTCAAAAAAACTAGTAACATGAATAAACACTGCTTCCGTGTCAAAAGCTGCTCTTTCGGGTTGTTCCTTACGCCTTTGTGCAATTTGACGCAAGCATTGCTCGTTATTTAGATTAAGGAAAATTAGTTGATGGCTTGCATTGACCTCTGAAGCCATATCCAAAAACCACTTTCGCTGTTTTTGGGTGTTAGCTGGAAAATCCATCACTACATCTGTACCGACACTTAATATGTTTTGGACATGCTTTTTCACCAACGGTTTGAGCTGTGCTGAGAATTTTAGATAGTCCTCAAATGATTCGAACTGATTGGGGTAAAGAGATGAAAGCCATTCATCCTCAGACAACAGTACCGCATTTTTTTCTATCGCCAATTGTTTTGATTTAGTTGATTTTCCTGCACCCATTTTTCCACAGAAAAAGTATAG
>JAUZQA010000167.1 GCA_030705665.1 Bacillota bacterium | reverse complement strand
ATAAGCTTCTTCCAAATGCGGATAACCTGATAAAACAAATGTTTCGATGCCAAGATCAGCGTATTCCTTCATTCTTTGGGCAACCGTTTCCGGATCCCCAACCAACGCAGTCCCGGCCCCGCCTCTAACAAGGCCTACTCCGGCCCATAAATTTGGACTGATCTCTAGATTCTCTTTACTTCCTTTATTCAACTCGGACATTCTCTGTTGTCCTACTGAATCAAATCTGGAAAATATTTTTTGAGAGGAAGTGATCAAATCATCGTCTACGTATTTAATTAAATCATTTGCTGCTGCCCAAGCTTCCTGTTCTGTTTCTCTAACAATGACATGTAATCTAATCCCGAAGCGAACGGTCCTCCCTTGCTTTTCTGCTAGTTTTCTTACGTGGTTAATTTTTTCTGCAACTTTTGCAGGTGGTTCCCCCCATGTTAAATACACATCCACGTGCTTAGCAGCAATTTCGTGCCCGATTTCCGATGAACCTCCGAAATAAAGCGGCGGATAAGGCTTTTGTACAGGAGGATATAAAAGCTTACCGTTATCTACATTTAAGTAGTTTCCTGAAAAATCGGCTTCTCCTTTTTCTAATAAATCCCTCCAAATTGTTAAATATTCATCTGTAAGTTCATAGCGTTCCGTATGGTTTAAATGGAGCCCATCTCCTGCAAGCTCTACAGGGTCTCCACCAGTTACTACATTAATTAATAACCGTCCATTTGATAAACGATCAAATGTAGCAGCCATTCGTGCTGCCTGAGCAGGTGAACCTAAGCCTGGACGTACAGCTACCAAGAATTTCATACGTGAGGTCACGGAAATTAAACTTGAAGCGACAACCCAGGAATCTTCGCAGGATCTTCCAGTTGGCAGTAAGGCCCCGGTAAAGCCCAAATGATCCACAGCCTGTGCAACCTGTTTTAAGTAAGGAAACGTAACTGCCCTGCCTCCAGTCGTTACCCCTAAATAACGTGAATCTCCATGTGTTGGAATAAACCAAAATACTTTCATTTTAAAATCCCCTTTATCAATTAGTAGTTTTTGAGAGTGCATCCTGCACGTTAATATCGTTTGGAATCAATTTAAGTTTGAAAAATTCATCGGCAATTTGTTGTTGATCCTTTGCAACATTATCACTCATTTTTTCTATTCCATATGTCCTTCGGCTAAGCGTTAATTTCAACGTATCCTCACTCATACCGATCTGAGGGGCAAGGAACTTGGCTGCTTCATTTGGATTTCCCTCTACCCATTTATCTGTTTTTTCCAGTTCTTTAAAAATCACATTTAATACTTTCGGATTTTCTTTTGCCAGCTTACTTGTTGCTAAGAAAAACTCCCTGTTTTTCACTAATCCCGTACCATCTTGTAAAATACGGGCATTCGTAGCTCGCTCGGCATCTGCAAAAAACGGGTCCCAGATGACCCAGGCATCTACACTGCCCTTTTCAAAAGCAGCTCGGGCATCTGCAGGTGCAAGAAATACTGGTTTAATATCACTGTAAGAAATGCCTGCTTTTTCTAATGCTTTGACTAATAAATAATGGACATTTGAGCCTTTATTTAAGGCGATTTTCTTACCTTTTAAATCTTGAATGGTTTTAATGGATGAATCTTTAGGAACCAAAATGGCCTCACCTTTTGGATTTGCAGATGAATCGGCATAATAAACAAGAGGGGCACCTGCTGCCTGAGCAAAAATTGGCGGTGCTTCACCTGTATGGCCAAAATCGATGCTTCCAACGTTTAATGCCTCAAGCAATTGCGGGCCTCCTGGAAACTCTGTCCATTTAACCGTATAACCTAGTGGTTTTAATTCTTTTTCCAAGCTCCCCTTCGCTTTTAAAATATTTAAGGTACCAAATTTTTGGTATCCAATATTTATTACCTTTAAGTTATTTGAATCTGGGGATGTAGCTTTCTTTTCTCCTGATGTGGAGGAACTGCATCCGCTAATAAGAATGGATAAAAATAAAGTGAATGCCACCCACCATTTATGTTTATATTTTTTCATTTCACATAACTCCTCTGTTTTCTTTTTATTTTCCTAAAAAATTACTACACTAGGTTCTATTTCGTGTTTCACACAATGAAATCACTCCTTTCAGTTGACTGATAAGGTAAAGTCTTATCGTTTTATCAAAATAACATTAAACATATGAATTTAGTCGGATTAAAACTACAAAAAAAGGCTCCTAATCTCAATAAAATTGAGAAAGGAGCCTTCGGTAGTCCGATCAGCGTTTTTATCAATATAAAGTTTACTATGTTCGTAATTATTTGTAAATTCACTAAATTTAAATTTGTTTTGAAATTTCTAAAAACTTTTATTAACCAGATTTTAACCTAACTTTTCCTACCAGTCAACTAGGAAATTAAATTTTTTCTCGAATGAGCCTCTGTTGATCCAGTTGACTCCGTTTCAATACTCTTTCAGAAGGCAGCCAAAAAACAATTGCCAAATCATCCGTTTAGTATTTACGTTAAACTGTATGTCAAAGTAAAAATATTGTCAATTCATATTTTTACTTTTTAAAAATTTATACCCACTTGACCGATAGGATTAATTAATATATGCTAATATTAGAAATTTAATAATGACTGCTGATTGGACCACCAAAAGCACCTGACTCTATTGAGAAAGGTGCTTTTTTGTCTTTTTTTACTTTTTTAGAATTTGCATTAATTTTTAAAAAATTACTTATTGACAATAATCTAATCCTATTGCTATTATCAATTTAATTTTAATTCTTACTAATTTGGTGCGAATACTTGTAATTAAATGTTGTATTTGAAATTAACTCCTCGCTAGGGAACTCGAGTATTGGAACATCGATCCTAAAATTGATCCAATACCTGTTTTATATTAACAATTTTTAAGGGAGAGAAACATTATGAAAAAGAGAAAGCTATTATCGTTTTTCACAGTTACTGCATTACTAGCAACAGCGGCGCTTTCAGGTTGCTCATCTTCAAGCAAACCTAGCAATTCTGGGAGCACGAGCAATTCCAATACGAAGAGCAATAAGACGGTTACACTTACAATTGGAGGCTATTCTACTATAAAGGATGAGTTTGAAGCCATTTTTCCTTTGTTCCAAAAAGAATGGAAGAAAAAGACTGGAGAAACAGTTGAATTCAAAGAATCTTATCAGGGATCAGGAGCACAAGCTTTAAACATTACCAATGGATTTGAGGCCGATATTGCGGCTTTATCACTTGAGGGAGATATTAACAAGATACAAAAAGCCGGTTTAATCACACATGATTGGAAAAGTGCTCCACACGCCGGCATCATTACCAAATCAATTGCGGTGTTTGGTGTCCGAGATGGGAATCCTAAAAGTATTAAAGACTGGTCAGATCTTACAAAACCAGGTGTTCAAGTATTAATTCCAAATCCAAAAACTTCTGGCGGTGCCCGTTGGGATGTAAATGCTATTTATGGAGCCGGATTAAAAATTTCTGAAGAAAAAACAGGAAAACAGGACCCTGCCCAAGCTAAGGAATTACTTACAAAAGTATACAAAAACGTAAAATCATTGGACAAAAGCGGCGAGGAATCCATGTCGACTTTCGATAAAGGTACTGGTGATGTCATTATTACGTATGAAAATGAGCTGCTTGACCGTATTAAATCGGGCCAAAAATATCAAGAAATTATTCCTAAATACACAACATCAATCGAAAATCCGGCAGCTGTCGTTGATAAATATGTTGATAAACACGGAACAAGAAAAGTAGCAGAAGCATTTTTAAATTTCCTTTGGACCCCTGAAGCACAAAAGGTATTTGCTGAAAGCGGCTTCCGTTCAGTCGATTCAGATGTTGCGAAAACCTACGCAGACAAATTTACCGTACCAGCGGGATTATTTGACACCAATTATCTAGGTGGTTGGGATAAAGTCGGAAAAACACTTTATAATGACGGTGGAATATGGGATCAAGTCGTGGCGGGAAATTAAGACCTTTGTCTATATCATAAAGTAATGAATAATATTAAAGAGGAGCAATGCGTTTTATAGGCATTGCTCCTTTTTATTTTTCAAGGTACGAACCAGTCATTTACTTCTCAAATAAATCTGTAGACAGATATCTCAACCCAGTGTCCGGCAGTATCGCAACAATTCTTTTCCCCTTATTTTCCGGTCGTTTAGCAATCTGTGTTGCAGCCCAGATAGCTGCACCCGAAGAGGTTCCAACTAGAATTCCATCCGATTTTGCTACTGCTCTTGCCGCTTCAAAAGCTTGGCTTGTATCAACCTCGATTATTTCATCAATCACATCGCGATTAACATTCGCAGGTACTCTTTCTTCTCCAACATCTGAAAACCTGTGAATACCCGTTATTTCAACAATATCCGGATTTTCTAAAGTAGCAATTGAAGAAATCCCCGGTTCCACCCCAACCACTTTTACATTTGGATTTTTCGACTTTAAGAATGCACCCGTCCCGCTAAGTGTTCCGCCAGTTCCAACTGTCGCAACAAAAATATCGACGAAACCATCGGTATCCTCCCAAATTTCCGGTCCGGTTGTCTTCATGTGGACTTTGGGATTTGCTTCATTCTCAAGCTGATTTAAGAAGACGACATTTGCTTCTTTTTCCACCACAGCTTGATTAAACACATTTATGGCATGAACAAAATCTCCATCGGTTTCTTCAATCGCGGCAACAACTTCAGGTACTTCAGAAAACGGAATAACTTCCGTTCCATATGCTTTTATTACTTTTGTTCTTTCCTCACTTACACCATCTTGCATGTAGATTTTTAGCTTATACCCTTTGGCTGCTGCAATTGCCGCCAAGCCAATTCCGGTATTCCCACTTGTTGTTTCAAGTATGGTACTTCCACTCTTCAAAACTCCTCTGTTCTCCGCTTCTTCGATCATTGACATGGCTATTCTGTCTTTGACACTATTTGCAGGATTCAGATATTCCAGTTTGACAATAATCTCCGCTTCCAATTGATTTTCTTTTTCGTAATTTACGATTTCCAATAACGGAGTTTTGCCAACAAGTTCAGTTATAGATTTTTTAATTTTGTTTGTAACAATTTTCCCCATCCATTTCGCCTCCAAAAGTTGTTATTCATATTTAAATAAATCCAAACCATCCTTGGTAAATTGAGTATTGTAACAAAAATCCTATCGTTAACCTTTCCAACCATTACCTAAAACCAGAATTAACCCTGAAATGTCTTCTTGCATGTAAATTGATTTTGGGGTATTTTAAGGCCGAGATTTTCTCTCAGTGTGTGCCCTTCATATTCAAGGCGAAATAGTCCTCTCTCCTGCAGAATCGGAATGACCAACTTAACAAAATCTTCAAGATCATATGGAAGCAGCGGAAATTGGATCATAAATCCATCGGCAGCTTTTTCAGTAAACCATTTTTCCATTTCATCTGCGACTTGTTGAGGAGTCCCAATAAAACCATCTTTTTTCGCTGCCCCAAAAAATCTGGTGTAAAGCTCGCCAACAGTTAAATTCTCCTCATCAATGATTTTTTTCATTTCAAAGAACTGGCTTTGAATGCTATTTACCTGTGGGAATTCGACTTCTTTTGCGGGGGTCGTTAAAGAGTATTTTGAAAAATCCACATTTCCCATATATCCGGAAACAAATTTCAAGGCTTCATACGGATCAATCCATTTTTGCAATTCATTATATTTTTCCAGCGCTTTTTCTTCTGTTTCCCCCACAATCGGTGAAATGCCATGAAGGATGAGCAATTCATCTTCACTTCTTCCATAATCGTTGAGCCTTGACTTTAGTTCCTTGTAAAACCGTTTAGCTTCCTCCATATCATCACGGTGGGCAAATACAACCTCTGCTGTCCGTGCCGCTAAGCGCTGCCCCGGCAAGGATGATCCTGCCTGGATAATCACAGGCTGACCTTGTTTGGACCGGGCTATATTTAGTGGACCTTTAACCGCAAAATACTTTCCCTTATAGTGAAGTTCATGCATTTTTTCAGGATTAAAAAACTGCCCCGTTTCCTTATTGTAATGAAAAGCATCATCTTCCCATGAATCCCATAATCCCCTGACCACATCCACAAATTCTTCGGCACGCTCATAACGAAGGTCATGCTCCCAATGCCTTTCTAGATTAAAATTTAAAGCTGTTTCGCCTGTCGCATCAGCAGTAGTCACCATATTCCAGCCCGCTCTTCCTCCACTGACTTGATCCACTGACGCAAATTGCCTTGCTAATGTATAGGGCTCATTGTATGTCGTTGAAGCCGTACCGGCGATTCCAATCTTCTTAGTAACAGCCGCTATTGCCGTGATAATCACAACTGGGTCAAACCTGTTTAAAATTTGCGGATGTGACTCTTTATTTACCGCTAAACTATCTGCAATAAAGGCAATATCAAATTTTCCCTTTTCGGCAATTTGTGCATATTTCATATAGGCGGACGGATCAATACTTGCATTCGGTTTTGCTTTTGGATGCCGCCATGAAGCAACATGCATTCCCGTTCCAATTAAATAAGCGGCAAGTTTTATCTGCCTCTTTCTTGTCATTTGCTACGCTCCTCTTTCCAACCTCTTATTCGATAAAGTTTCTTTGTGCTTTTTTCATTTTTGAAACTAAATTTTCCGATTAAAAATGGAGACAAAAGCACTTTGCCCGATCCTGCAGCAAACGTTTTGTCTCCAGATGTCTGGTTAACTTTTAGCATAAGGAAATCATTACTTTCCTCCTGTTTGTATTCCTTGACTAGCTTTTATAGCTTGTTTGAGGTCGAAGATAATATCCTCAATTGCTTCCGTTCCAATGGATAAACGAATTAATCCCGGGGTAACTCCAGCATCCAATTGTTCTTGGCTGCTTAATTGTTGATGAGTGGTACTCGCTGGATGAATGATTAATGATTTTGAATCGCCTACATTAGCCAAGTGTGAAAATAGTTGGACAGAGTTAATCAATTTCTTCCCTGCTTCAACTCCCCCTTTAATTTCAAAGCTTAATATTGCGCCTTGCCCTTTTGGCAAATATTTTTTTGCCAGATTATAGGAGGAATGGCTTTCTAGACCGGAATAGCTGACCCATTGAACCGCTTCATCTTTTTCTAAAAATCGTGCCACTTCTAATGCATTCGTACTGTGCCGCTCTAATCTCAGATGTAAGGTTTCAAGGCCCTGAAGAAATAAAAAGGAATTAAATGGCGATAAGCTCGAGCCAAGATCTCTTAACAGTTGAACTCTTGCTTTTATAATGTAGGCATTTTCCCCCGCAGCTTCCGTATAAACTAGACCGTGGTAGCTTGGGTCCGGCTCTGTTAAGCCAGGGAATTTCCCGCTCTTGCTCCAGTCAAATTTACCGCTGTCTACAATCACTCCGCCTATGGAAGTCCCATGACCACCAATAAATTTAGTGGCTGAGTGAACAATGATATCAGCACCGTAGTCGATTGGCCGAAGAAGGTATGGTGTTGCAAATGTGTTATCGACAATCAAAGGAATAAAATGGTTATGAGCAATGTCTGCCACTGCTTCAATATCTAAAACATCCCCTTTCGGATTTCCAATGGTTTCGGCATATACTGCCTTTGTTTTGCTCGTAATCGCTTTTTCAAAGTTTTTCGGGTCACTTCCGTCAACAAATTTAACGGTAATACCCAGTCTTGGAAGTGTATGTGAAAATAGATTGTAGGTACCTCCATACAGGCTTGCAGAAGAAACAATTTCATCGCCAACGGATGCAATATTTAAAATAGAATTAACGATAGCTGCCTGGCCTGATGCAAGCCCAAGAGCTCCTGTGCCTCCTTCAAGTGCAGCGATCCTTTTTTCAAATGCATCAGTGGTTGGGTTCATGATCCTCGTGTATACGAATCCTTCCTCTTCTAGATTAAAAAGTTTTGCTGCATGGTCACTGTCATGAAAGACGTAGGATGAAGTTTGATAGATTGGCACTGCCCTTGAAAGTGTTTTTGGATCGACTTCCTGGCCTGCATGAACCGCCAAAGTTTCAAGTTTAAGCTCTCTTTCAATGGTCATAATACTTTTCCCCCTAAAATATTTTGTGCAAAAAGAAAGAGGCTCCCAATTCAGGATTGTCACCTTGAATTGAGAGCCTCTAGATGCCTAGTCGGCTGAGATCATTTTTGAATTATTTGTATTTTAAATCATATAATTCCAATCTGTCAAGT
>JAUZQA010000166.1 GCA_030705665.1 Bacillota bacterium | reverse complement strand
GGATGAAGGTACCATTATGGAAGAAGGAAAACCTGAAGAATTGTTTCGAACTCCAAAGAACGAGCGAACAAAAAGTTTTCTCGGAAAGATATTACATTAACAATTATGATTTAAAAAAGATGATCAGCAAAGTTCGAAAAAAACGAAATGCTGATCATCTTTTTATTTTTTGTTATTGTAATTGTGGTACCTTTTTTATTTCTTTTTTGCGAACAGGTACGGTCTCCTCACTATTATGTTTTCTGTTCCGTATAAAGAAAGACAAAATAAAGGCCACGATCGTCAAATAGGTTGCAATCATAAAGGCATCATTAATACCCATAACCGTCCCCTGCTTAATAGCCATTGCCATATTGACCTTATCGGTGGGTAAGATTGCGTTTTGTTTCATGATGGTTTTAACATGGCTTTCTCCGTTGTTTGTCATAATCGAAACAAAAAAGGCCATCCCAACTGCTCCAGCCACCATCCTTAACGTATTGACCATGGCGGTACCATATTTATTTAAACTAAGATCCAAATCGTTAAGACCAGCCGTAAAAATTGGCATCATCAAGATCGACATCCCAAACATTCTGAGTGTATAAACCCATAATACATAGGAAAACGGTGTATTCGTTTGGAGCCTTGTTAAAGCAAAGGTAGTCAAAATGGTAATGGCTAACCCGATAATTGCCAGCCATCTTGCACCAAATTTATCAAATAGCTTTCCTGTAATGGGTGACATGATCCCCATAACAACTCCGCCTGGAAGGAGCATAAACCCTGCTTCGAGAGGGCTAAAGCCATGAATTGTTTGCATATAGATTGGCATTAAAATCATTCCAGAAAACATGGCCATTGTCACGATGACGTTAATAACCGTTGTTAATGTAAACATTCGGTATTTGAAAATCCGAAATTCAAGAATGGGATGATGAACAGTCAGCTGACGCCAAACGAACAAAATCAGACTAACACCGCCAATAATAAACAAGCTGACTACCTCTGGGTCACCCCACCCTTTTGTGCCTCCTGTAGCAAAGCTATAAAGGATTCCGCCAAAACCAATCGTCGATAAAATCACACCAAGGACATCCAGCTTCGGCCTGCTCGTTTCTGTTACGTTTTTCACAAGAAAAATAGCAATAATAAAGTCCAAAAGTGCAATTGGGGCAATGACAAAGAAGATCAAACGCCATGAATATGTCTGAATGATCCACCCGGCCCACGTTGGTCCTACCGCCGGCGCAAAGTTTAGCGCCACCCCAAAAATCCCCATTGCAAAGCCGCGCCGGACAATAGGAAATATCGTGAAAATCACATTTGTTATTAATGGAAAAAGGATCCCCGCACCGATTGCCTGGATCACTCGAGCAATTAATAAAATGGGAAATGTAGCTGCTGTTGCGCAGATTAAGGTTCCGATGGCAAATACACCCATGGAAAAAAGGAATAACTGCCTTGTTGTAAATCGATCCATTAAAAAAGCCGTAATGGGAATGACGATTCCGTTTGTTAACATGAAAATCGTACTTAACCAATTGGCCGTTACTGCGGAAATTTTAAAATAATCCATTATTTGGGGTAATGCCACATTTATAACCGTTTGATTTAAAAATGCAACAAAAGCCCCAGCCAGCATCACTGCAAATATTGGTGCTGTTCGTAGTGCTTTAGATGAAACTTTCGTGTTGTCCAAAAATAATTCCTCCTCGAGGGTGCTGTTAAAGTTCGTTGATGATTTTTTTCATACATATTATGTTCAAGCCATTTTCTAAATATAATTTGTCCTCTGATGGAGTGCAAGTAAAGTGCTCGAGAGTAAAGATAATAATTTTCATTTTATTTACGGAAAATCTGTTAAAATATAGGAAGCAGCACATCATTTCTATTCTAAGGAGATGACTTTTTATGGTAATAGGCATAATTATTCCTATTATTGCGATCTTTTTATTAATCATTCTTTTTTTCAGCACGATTCGGATTATTCAGCAATACGAGCAAGCAGTCGTCCTTCGTTTAGGACGCTATTCCAGATCGCTTGAACCTGGCATCCATTTTATTATCCCGCTTGTCGAGAGCGTGAGAAAAATTGATATGCGAATTCGAGTAGAAAATGTGGAAAATCAAGACATTATTACAAAAGACAGTGTCCCGGTTACCTTGAATGCCGTTGTTTACTATCAAGTTGTGAATGCCCAAAAAGCTCTTCTTGATGTTGAAAACTACCGAAAAGCCACTTCAACCTTAGCTCAAACGATTCTTCGCTCAAATTTGGGTGCACACACAATGTCAGAAATGCTGACTGAGCAAAAGAAATTAGATGATTTACTGCGTAAAGAACTGGATCAGGCAACAGAACCATGGGGAATTAAGGTAACAGGGGTCGAAATCCGCTCAATGGATCTCCCAGAAGGACTTAGACGTGCCATGGCAAAAGAGGCCGAAGCTGAACGTGAAAGAGTAGCAAAGGTAATTGCCGCAAAGGGAGAGTTTGAAGCTGCTGAAAAGCTGGCCGAAGCGGCAGAAGTCATCAGTAAGCAGCCTGCGGCGATGCAATTGCGTATGCTGCAAACCATGACAGAAATTGCCGCAGAAAAAAACAGCACTATTCTTTTCCCTTTCGACGCGACATCTGGACTCGCAAGTTTATTTGGAAAAGAAAATAGATAAAATTGCTCAAGAAAGGTAAAGTTGAACATTTTCAACCTTACCTTTCTTTTTTATGTATTTAAATAACCTGTTCTTCCGTTTATTTCCCACGATTTTTACACATATTATCGATGAATGATGTTCCGTAATTATGTTGTAATGAAAGGGTCGATGAATCATGAAATGCCCAAATTGTGACTATTCGAATCGAAAAGAAGTTAAACTTTGTTTAAAATGCGGCCATGAATTTGCTGGCATTGACAATAATGACCAAGACAATAACAGCTTATTTTACGAGTTTTCACAGCTTGTAGATGGACTACCTATGCACCATCGTTCGGTTAAACCCAAATTTCAAAATATATTTTCACGGGTTTTTCGAAAGCATAGTGATGTTGAAGCTGAACGACTTTTTATTGTCGGAACGTCTTTAACCACGCCCACCCTTGATGAAGTGGTGGCTACCTGGCCCAAGCCCTGGCTGTTTACAAGAGTTTTCCTTATCGCACTTTTTGCTTACCTCGGATTGTACGTGGGTGTCAGTTTGTTCGGAAATATAAATTTTATACCTGGCCTCATCATTATCGGTTCCTTTGCAGTTCCCTTTACAACACTTATTTTCTTCTGGGAAATGAACGCTCCCCAGAATATTGCCATCTATAAAATTGTTTATGTGGTCTTTATCGGAGGGATTCTCTCGTTGTTATTGGCTGTCATCTTTTATGATATACTCCGCCATAACATCAATCCAGTTACGATCGGAATCGTCGAGGAGCTTTCCAAAATAGTTGCAGTTATCTTTTTTGTGCGTTCGCTAAAATATAAATATATCCTTAATGGTTTGCTTTTAGGGGCAGCCATTGGTGTAGGTTTCGCTGCTTTTGAAACGGCAGGGTATGCTTTACGTGCACTGCTTTCCAATAGCTACCACATGCTTTATTACACCATCATTTGGCGCAGTATTTTTTCACCTGGTGGACACGTTGCATGGGGAGCTATAGCGGGGGCGGCACTTTGCTTGGTTCAGGGCGATTCAAAATTTCAATTCAACATGTTGTTTAAACCTAAATTTTTTCTCATCTTTGTTTTAGTTGTGGCCTTTCACGCCCTCTGGGATGCCCCGTGGCTTGGAAATTATCCGATCGGACAGCTGCTCCTCATGATCTTATCATGGGTGGTTGTTTTCAAAATGATCAAATTGGGGCTTAATGAAATTAATGAAAAGAAAAGAATTTTTACTTCTACAGCAGGATAGAACTCAATTGAGTTCAGTTCCATTATCGTAAAAAAGTGAAGCAGCTGCCAAAATATTTTTTGGCAGCTTTTATTTTCTGTAGTGAAAAAGTTCTACAAATGGTCTAATCAAGAACAACTTACTAACACCAATTTCCTATATCTTTTTATTTATTTTTTTATTTATTTTATTTTCATAGAAAATTATGGTTATTATAAATTAAATTGTGTTAATATTAATAAAATTATGCACCACTTAGAAGATATTAGATATTTTACCATATTTTGTAAATTTACAATCATTAATTTATTGATAACATTGTAAAATTTTACCTCAATTTGTGACAACCATCGGCTGTAAATGAGAAAATAAATAAACGGATGGTGAGAGCTTTGGGAAAATTTCATGATTATATCTATCAAGGTTTTAAATATAAGCTTTTTGTTCCAGAAACCTATAATGCAAAGAAAGACACACCGTTAATGGTCATGCTGCATGGCTGCGGGCAAGATCCAGATGATTTTGCTGAAGGGACAAAAATGAACGAACTTGCAGAGCAAGAAAATTTTCTTGTCCTCTACCCTAACATGAATCACCTGTTTAATCCATCTGATCCAGCTGGTTATAACCCTTTTGGCTGCTGGAACTGGTTTTTGGATAAAAATCAGCACCGCGGACAGGGACACCCCAAATTAATTTATGAAATTATTGAAGAAGTAAAAAGAGGATACCATGTTGACGCAAATCGTGTTTTTGCTGCCGGTTTATCTGCAGGAGGGTCTTTAGCTTGTATACTCGGGGTTACGTATCCTGATGTCTTTAGCGCCATCGGTATATGTTCGGGATTAGCCTATGACGCTGCAAATGTCTTTTTTCTGACAGACCCTATGGCAGAGGATGCCAAAAAAAGTATGGAGAAAGGCGTACCTGATCCCTACGCATGTGGGAATAATGCTTTTGTTGAAATGGGAGAAGTTAAGAAAAAAATGAGGGTCATTGTATTCCATGGAATTTGTGATACAACGGTTCATCCGATAAATGGGCAGCAGGTTATTACCCAATGGGCTCAGACTAACTTTTTGGTCGAAGGCGGCATAGGAAACGTTGATGTAACACCGTCTAAAATAAATGCTGGTATTATCGATGGAAAAAGTTATACCCAGCATTTATACAGTGTCGGCAGCAGAGAACCTTTATTGGAACTTTGGATGGTTGATAAAATGGGACATGTATGGTCAGGTGGAAGTCCAAGTGGATCCTATACCGACCCATCTGGTCCAAATGCCTCAGAAATAATGTGGAGATTTTTTACTAAAAATCAGCAGCGCAAAGAAAAAATTACTGCCAAACAGGGTAAGAAAATTTTGGAAAAAACTTTGAATATACAATCAGAAACATCAAGAAATGAACCCGTTGAATTGGTTCAAATATCGGGCCCTCCATCAACGGAGTCGGTCGTTTCCTTATCGGCCCAGCCTCCTATCAACCAACAAGTCCTTTCATCTGAACTATTACCTAACAAATATGTTTCTGCATCAGAGCAACCTGACCTTTTACCAGACAATTCATCGATAATGGCACCTGTACAATTAGAGGACCAGTCTGCTGTTCATATACCCATTCCAGCAGCATCCAATAATCAGGTCAGCAAAACTAACATCGATACATTGATTCAACCTGTCAATCAATCACTAGACAAACCAAAAAAGAAATTGTTTTTTACCCTTCTTTCAAAATTAACAAAAATGAAAAGATAGGATGACGAAAAAAGCCGCCAATTTCTGACGGCTTTTTCCCCTTAATGAAGGACGATATCTGTTGAGAATTTTTTAAAAATCAATGTCGCATTATGCCCGCCAAAGCCTAAAGAATTGGACAGTACAACCTCAATATCCTTCTTTTTAGCCTCATTTGGGACATAATCTAAATCGAGTCCTTCTTCAGGTGTTTCATAATTGATTGTTGGCGGGAGGATCCCTTCTTTGATGGCAAGGAGAGAAAAAATCGCTTCAATGGCACCCGCTGCTCCTAACAAATGACCGGTCATCGATTTTGTCGAGCTCACTGATAAGCGATAGGCATGTTCATTGAAAACCTTTTTAATGGCGATTGTTTCATATAAATCATTATAGTACGTCGATGTGCCATGAGCATTGATATAATCTACTTCTTCAGGAGTAATGCCTGCATCGGCTAATGCTATTTTCATTGACCTTTGTGCCCCTTCTCCTTCTGGTGCAGGTGTCGTGATATGATGGGCATCTCCCGTCGAGCCATAACCAATCATTTCTCCGTATATTTTCGCATTACGGGCTAACGCATGCTCTAATTCCTCAAGGATTAACACCCCTGCTCCTTCGCCCATGACAAAACCATCACGATTCTTATCAAAAGGCCTGCTCGCTTTGTTCGGATCAGGATTTTTCGAAAGTGCAGTCATATTTGAAAAACCAGCCACTGTCATTCCTGTGATGGTTGACTCTGTTCCTCCGGCAATCATGATGTCAGCATCACCATTTTGAATCGCGCGGAAGGCATCACCAATGGAATTTGCACCCGAAGCACAAGCTGTGACCGAACAATTGTTGATTCCTTTTGCCCCAAGTTCAATTGAAACCTGTCCTGCTGCCATATCTGGAATCAGCATCGGAATCGTAAACGGATTGACTCTTCTTTGACCTTTTTCGGTAAACTTTAGAAATTGTTCCTCGAACTCACCCAAGCCGCCAATTCCGGACCCAATCCAAACACCAACACGTTCAGGAGAAATATCCTCACCAATGCGAAGCCCCGCATCCGAGACAGCCATTTTACTTGCAGCAACTGCAAATTGAGTAAAGCGCCCGACTCTTCTTGTTTCTTTTCTATCCATGTATTCTTCTGGTGCAAAATCCTTCACTTCTGCTGCAATTTTAACATCTACTTTTTCAACATCAAATCTTGTTGCAGGACCAATCCCAGAAACCCCTTTTTTTATGTGTTCCCAAGTTGTAAAAGCATCATTTCCCAGAGGTGTGACCGCCCCAATTCCCGTAATCACAATTCGTTTTTTCATATGATGTTCTCTCCTACTGAATATTTCGTTTCGTTCATATCCAAATTCATCGTTAAAATGCTCTGATTTTTATGCATTCACCTCTCTATTCTACCTACTAATAGTAGTAGCTGTCACGCTCAGAGTATTAGAATCCTGTCAGGTATTTCTAAATAGTTCGGTTGCACCTGCTGTTGAGAAGCATATCATTAACCTAAAAAAAAGAACTCAGTAAACAATTGCTTGTTTTTCCGAGTTCCTTTTTACTTTCATTTTTCATCCAAAGAAATGATTACCTAACAAAATATCTCTTGTTTTAATGATTCCTGATCAACGTATAAAAAGCCTTCCTCACTTTGGAAAATATAGTCTTTTCTTTTTAATTGAGTTATGGTTCTGCTAACTGTTTCCCTTGTAGTGCCAATCATGTTTGCCAGCTCTCTATTTGTAAACCTTGAGGTATATTTATAACCCTTATCTGTTTTTGTACCATTTGTCTGACAGAGCCTGATAAGCAGCAAAATAATCTGTTCGTATGTATTATGAAGAATATGTGCTTCTAATCTTCCTTGCAGATCAACGATTCTTTCTCCTAATATTCTAAAAATGTTAATACAAAGACGGGGATGGGAAATTAAAATCTCTTCAAAGCATTCAATGGGAATTACAATTAATTGTGCATCTTCTAAAACTTCTGCATGTGCAGTGTAATGACAATCTCTAAAGAACCCTGTATATGGGAACATTTCTCCTGGTTCAAGAATGGAAATAATTTGTTCTCTTCCGGTAAAATCAGTTTTATATATCTTTACCTTACCTGAATGAATAAAAAAGACACGGTTAAGTGGGTCCTCCTCCATATAAATGTACATTTTTGATTTGTATAAACGCATTTGGGCAACATTTACAATTCGAGTCAGCTCTTCATTGGATAAACCTTTAAACAAAGGAATATCTAAAAGCCTTGTTAAAAAATCGCTTTTTTGTTCCATATCAATATCACCTTCAGAACATTTACTTCCATTCTACTGCTACTTATTTTTAAAAAAATTGATACTGGTCAATTAATAATTAGTTTAAAGGTTCTTTCTATTGAGGATAGGATGTAAAAAAAAATTATACCGATAAACCAGGTTCCAAATAAAAAACCACCCATAAATCAAATGGATGGCTTTTTATGATTTTTATGAATCCCTGCCTTACATGCTTTCCCTTCTTGGTTCACGTTTACGATAGATTACATAGCTTCGCGTTAAATAACGAAGCGGCATGCTAAATACATGGACAAGACGCGTAAATG
>JAUZQA010000165.1 GCA_030705665.1 Bacillota bacterium | reverse complement strand
GTATCACCTTTTACTTCCCTTACAATAAAAGAACTTTTGGTTTGCATTTTTTCAATCTCCTTTTTCGACAAATAAAAAATCGCCCTCTATATACATAAAATACTTATGCATATAGAGGGCGATTCTTGTGACCGCGGTGCCACCTCCATTTGAAACATTCCCATGTTTCCTCTTTCAGATACAAGTCATCCAACAACTGATATCCTATCCTTTTAACGGCGGAACTCCGTGCAGTCCTACTCTCGTCTTCAGACTGCCACTTGCAAGGCCATTCCACAAATCCACTCTTACCGGGCTTTCACCTCCCCCGGCTCTCTGGAAAGAATGATTAAATGTGTACTCTTCTTGCGCATCGCTTTTCATTATTTATATTAGAATACAAAAAGGGCCCCCATCCAAAAAAGGACGGGAGACCCGTGGTGCCACCTTCATTAACTGATTACATCAGTTCACTTTATCGGTATCAATGTAAAATCTTAATACCTATCTCTTGTAACGATGAGATGTTCGCCAAAGCCTACATTCCTTAAGGAAATTCGGTTTGGAGGCTCCAAAGTCCATTCGCCATTACGTCTACACTGATTCCCACCAGCCATCAGCTCTCTAAAGTATCCGCAAAGGTTACTACTCTTTTTCATAGCCCTTAATAACTTACTTATGTGATTAATCATAATTAACCAAAAATAATTTGTCAAGTGATCTTTTCATAATATTCATTATTGAAAAATAAATTACACTAATTTCAAAAATCTTTGCTTCCAATCGATTGCCATTTCTTCAACTTGAAGAATCTTCTCGATCGCTTTTGGATCATGGTCGTGAAAAAGAGTTTGGGCAGCGAATAATACTGAAACTTTCAAAGGATGCTGCTCGACAAGTTCAATTTTAGAATCGATATTAATCGTTCCTTCTTCTATTACACGAAAAAAGTATCCAGTTAAGCTTGTTTCATACACAAGTTTTAGAAATTCCTTTTCCTGATTAAAACTTGAAATGGTTGAACAAGGAACCCTTCCCTGTGTTACTTGAATAACAGTATCCCCTATTTTATAAATATCTCCAATATAAACTTCTGCTTCTGTCATTCCAATAGTTGTTATATTTTCGCCAAAAGCCGGCAGCTTTAGTTTTTTATTAAAAAGTTTTTCCCATTTAGAATAATGCTCATATGGATAGATACAAACAGCACGGTCAACGCCGCCATGAAATTCAAGGTTTGCCACTCCATCACCAATAAAACCTTCTATTTTTAATTCGGCGGTTGTGACAGCTGTTTTACCAATAGCGGATTTTTCCTTATTTTGCCCCCAATTATAATCTTTTGACTTTCCGATTGCAAGGCTGATAATTTTCCGATTACACATTAAAAATCTCCCACTTCCATTATTAGGATTGTTGACCTAATGTTATTTTAAAATAAAAAAGAGAATATTAACATTAGCAAAAACAAAAAAGGCGGTAACTGAGCTCAATGGAAAATATTGAACGCTTATGCCCAGCTCCAAAGAAAGCCTCAAAAAAACAGGCAGCAAAAGGGAAAAGGAAGTCGAGTGAAATCTCAAAGCAAAAATGGGCGATTTTATCAATTTCCTCGATTCCTCTTGTTATGACATTAGGAAATTCAATGTTAATCCCGGTGTTACCTGCTATGGAAAAAGAATTAGCGATATCCTCTTTTCAAACAAGCATGATTATTACGGTTTACTCAGTCGTTGCGATTATCTTAATACCGATTGCCGGTTTTTTATCTGACCATATTGGAAGAAAAAAGGTTATTATTCCAAGCCTAATCATTGCAGGAATAGGAGGACTTATTTCTGGTTTTGCAGCATGGAAAATGGAGCATACCTATTGGATTATTCTTATTGGACGTTCCCTCCAGGGGGTTGGTGCTGCGGGAGCATTCCCAATTGTTCTTCCACTTATCGGTGATATGTTTAAAAATGAAGACGATGTCAGCAGTACACTGGGGCTAATAGAAACCTCCAATACGTTTGGTAAAGTTTTAAGCCCCATATTGGGTGCTTTTTTGGCAGGTTTTATTTGGTTTTTACCCTTTTTCTCTTTCCCAGTTTTTTGTTTAATTTCAACAATCTTAATGATTTTTTTAGTGAAATGCCCGAAAACAAGTGAAAAGCCTATTCCCTTCAAACAATTTCTTGCCAATCTGAAAGAAATTTTTAGTGAAAAGGGACGTTGGCTTTATGCCATTTTTTTTATTGGCGGTATTTTAATGTTCCTGCTATTTGGAGTATTATTTTACCTCTCGGAGGTATTCGAAAGTGAGTATGGTGTCAAAGCTTTAAAAAAAGGATTCTTTTTAGCTCTTCCACTTGGCGCCCTTTGCCTCGCCTCATTTATTACGGGTAAAATTATTAAAGAGAACAAAGTCTTAATGAAGTGGCTGACTTTTGGAGGAGTTTTTCTTGCAGCTCTTGCGATTGCTGCACTTTATTTTTCGATTAAATTATGGTTCATGATCTCGATGTTTCTACTTGCTGGTATAGGAATTGGCGTTGGCCTCCCCTGCCTTGACGCTTTAATCACTGCTGGAATCGAAAAGGAGGAACGAGGAACGGTAACCTCAATTTATAGTTCGATGAGGTTTATTGGTGTCGCCGCTGGGCCTCCATTTATCGCTTTATTAATGAAATACCCACATCATTGGATTTTTATTGTATTAAGCTGTATAAGTGTCATAACAGCTTTTGTAATCCTCAAAGCAATAAAACCTGGGGAGACAGTTTAAAAAAAAACGCAGAGGTTTTCTCTGCGTTTTGTCTTTTTTTATGCATTATTTACTGGTTTCTTTAAAATTCCAAGCAGGATTGCTGAAATAAAAGCTCCAACTAAAATAGATAGTGCATACTGAAGGACGCCGCCTTGTACTAGTGGTACAACAAAGATTCCTCCATGTGGTGCCCTAAGACCAATTCCAAATGCCATCGACATTGCTCCTGCAACCGCTGAGCCAATCATAACTGATGGGATGACGCGCAGCGGATCAGCAGCTGCGAAAGGAATAGCACCCTCAGTGATAAAGGACAGCCCCATTACATAACATGCTTTTCCTGCATCCTGGTCTGCTTTAGAAAATTTCTTTTTAAAGATTGTTGTAGCAATGGCAATTCCAAGTGGTGGAACCATACCTGCTGCCATAATCGCAGCCATTGGCTGATAGACTCCGCTTGCAAGCAGACCTGTTCCAAATACATATGCAGCCTTATTAATTGGTCCGCCCATATCAAATGACATCATTGCACCTAAAACAATTCCCAGCAGAACAGCATTACCCGTTCCAAGACCAGATAATAAATGAGTGATTTCCTTGTTCAACCATGTTACTGGTGTATCAATTGCATATTGCATAATCAATCCTGTAATTGCGATCCCTAAGAGAGGATAGATTAAAATACTTTTTATACCTTCTAAAGATTTTGGTAATCCAACAAAAAGCTTTTTCAACAGCAAGACAATATAACCAGCAAGGAATCCAGCAATCAATCCGCCAAGGAAACCAGCTCCGCTGTTTGCAGCCATCATTCCGCCAACCATACCAGGGGCAAAGCCCGGGCGATCGGCAATACTTAAAGCAATAAACCCAGCAAGAACCGGTACAATTAACGCAAATGCATTATTTCCGCCAATTAACTTTAATACAGCCGCAAAAGGATTATATGATGGATCTTGTGGATTTGCTGAATTGTATCCGAACATAAAGCTAATAGCAATTAAAATACCGCCGCCAACAACAAATGGCAGCATGTTTGAAACACCATTCATTAAATGCTTATAAAAGCCTTTTCGTTGTTCTTTTTGTCCTGCTTGGTCTTGTCCATTTCCTTGGTATACTGGTGCATCTTGGTATAAGGCTTTTTCAATCAATTCTTGCGGGTGGCGAATTCCTTCTGCAACAGCCGCTTGAATGACATGTTTTCCTTTAAAACGTTCCATTTCTACGTTTATATCGGCAGCGATAATGACAGCAACAGCATTATCAATTTCCTCAGCTGTTAAAACATTCTTTGCTCCACCCGAACCGTTGGTTTCAACTTTGATATTCACGCCCATTTCAGCTGCTTTTGCTTTAAGAGAATCAGCAGCCATATAGGTGTGAGCAATTCCTGTTGGACAACCCGTTACAGCTACAATAGCATTTTGGCTGTTTGAAACATCCTGCTCTTCTTCTTCTTGTTCATCATGATTATCGATAATGTTTAATACCTCATCCGCTGTTGCTGCGTTTAATAATTCTTTGCGGACCTCTTCGTTCATCAGCATTCCTGAAAGGCGGGCTAAAGCCTCTAGATGAGTATTATTTGCACCCTCTGGAGCGGCAATCATAAAAAATAAGTGTGCGGGCTGTCCATCTAAAGATTGGTAGTCCACACCCGCAGAAGATTTACCAAATGCAATCGCCGCTTCCTTCACTGCAGCTACCTTTGCATGTGGTATAGCAATTCCTTCACCGATACCGGTTGTACTTTGGTCTTCGCGTTTTAAAATTGCTGCTTTATATTCTTCTTTATTAGATATTTTTCCTGCTATATATAAGATTTCGACCAATTGATCAATAGTGGATTCTTTTTGATTTCCTTCAATATTAAGGAGAATCGTTTTTTTCGTTAATAACTCTGTAATTTTCATATATTTCTCTCCCTTAGGAAAATTCTTTGGTGCGAACTTGTGGAAGAAGTTCAACAACCTTTTCTTTTGTACATAAACCTAATGAAAACGCTGTTGCACTACCGGAAGCAATACTAAAACGAAAAGCTTCTTTCATATTTCCAGCTATCTGATATTGAGCAAGAAAGCCAGCCACCATTGAATCGCCTGCACCAACTGAATTTTTTACAGTTCCTTTTGGTACCTCTGCAATTAACGCCATTTCATCATTAACGAAAACAGCACCATCTCCTGCCAGCGATACAATGACATTTTTTGCTCCCATTTCAAGAAGCTTCTTTGCATATGGAACAACTTCTTCACATGTAGAGATCGTAGCCGAAAATAAATCCTCTAATTCATGTTGATTCGGTTTAATTAAGAATGGCTGATAGGCTAACACTTTCTTTAATAAATCCCCTTCTGCATCAACAACGAACTGGACATTATTTTGTTTACAAACTTTTACTAGATCTTCATAGGTTGTTTTTGGTAATGAAGATGGAATACTACCAGCCAATACTAGAAGATCTTCGTTCGTTAATCCTTTGATTTTTTCTTCTAACTGAAGGAAATCTTCATCCGATATTTTAGGGCCTTTTGCATTTATTTCTGTCTCTTGACCTGTTTTGAGTTTGATGTTTATACGGGAGTCTTCCCTTACTTTTACAAAATCGGTTGCAATATCTTCATTTTGAAGATATTCATCAATATATTTACCAGTAAATCCACCATTAAAGCCAAGGGCTTTACTCTTAATTCCAAGTTCTTTTAAAACTCTGGAAACATTTATACCTTTTCCTCCAGGAAATTTTGCTTCCTTTGTTGTTCGATTTAATTCTCCTAATTGAAATCCTTCAAGTTCAACAATATAATCAACCGAAGGGTTTAAGGTTAAAGTGTAAATCATGCTGTCACGACCTTTATTATTGTTTTGCATAGATATTTGTTGTTTGTTTCTTCAACTATGTCATTCGTGATAATGGTTGCTTTGTTCATATCACTGATTTTTGCAAATCTAAAAGTTGACCGTTCTGGTGTTAACATTTTTATCACCTTCAAATCCTGTCATAGGATTATTTTACTGTAACCGATTGCACATTTCAATCATTTTCTTTCAAAATCAATCATTTTTTGAACGTTTTTGAACGTTTTTGAATTATCGTTAATTATTTTAACCATTTTAATATATTGAAATAATTTGACATCTACTTTATTTCCTTTTTCTTTTAATATTTTTTAATTAATACTTGGTTTTTTTTTAATAACTAGTGAATTTCTAATAAATTTATGTTATATTAATAAAGGTCGTTAAAAACTTATCTTTGCGGATGTGGCGGAATCGGCAGACGCGCTAGATTCAGGTTCTAGTGAGAGCAATCTCGTATGGGTTCAAGTCCCTTCATCCGCATTGCTTCTGAACCATCCAACTGGATGATCCAAGAGCTTTCCTAACGGGAAATAGCTCAGCTTGGTAGAGCACCACGTTCGGGACGTGGGGGTCGCAGGTTCAAATCCTGTTTTCCCGATTTATACTATTTGCGGGTGTGGTTTAATGGTAGAATTTCAGCTTCCCAAGCTGACGGCGGGGGTTCGATTCCCCTCACCCGCTCCATCTGGAGGAGTACCCAAGTGGTTATAAGGGGGCGCACTCGAAATGCGTTAGGGCGGGTAACCGTCGCGTGAGTTCGAATCTCACCTTCTCCGCCATACATAACAGCAAGTTAAAGCGCCTAATATCGGCGCTTTTTTTACATTATTTTAACCCCTCCCATTCATTTTTTCCCGTTGGGGTTAGATTACGCTGAAATAGGTTCATAATAAAAAATAATAAGAAAAGAGAATGGGGTGATTGAATGAACATTACTGGCCATACGGTTGAAAAATTGGAGGATCCATTTGGGTTGTTAACAGGTGAACGGTACGAATTCTTTCTAGATATAGAAGTTGACGAAGAGGATGAGCTTTATTCTGAGAAAGGAATCGGATTAAAAATAATTTATGTTATTGATGAAAAGGATTCTAAAATTTCTCATTATCATTTTTTTGAAAAAATCAGTGAAAAAATACTGGATTTTGCACTTGAAGATGATGAAGAAAACCTTGTGAAAAATTATTGTGCAGAACATATTTTTGAATGACAAAAAGGATGTTTATACTAAGTCCACAAGTATAAACATCCTTTTTTATGTTTACTGTTAACAATTTTGCAATAATTTGCAAAGCTCTTTTAAATTCACTTAGGTATAATGAATTCAAATTGCCGATTTTTGAAAAAGACATTTTGGAGGAATTATTGTTCATGGTAAAAGATTTCTTCATGAATGGGTCTATTATCATTTCATTTCTTTTTTTAGCAGGACAAATCTTTAGAAATGGCCCATTAACTTCTGAACTTAAATTTAAGATACGACTATCACTTGGAATATTAAGCGGTATTTTAGGTTCCTTGCTCATCTGGTTTTCGATCCATGTAACTGACACCATTATTGTTGACATGAGAAATATTGCACTAATTATTGGAACAATTTATGGAGGATTTGTTGCTTCGCTTACCGCATTGCTCATTATGGGCTTTACCCGTGTTGCCTTTTATGGGCTTAATACCGCCTCCATTATGGCGATCATAGTCCTTGGCACCTTATCAGTCACGTCTAGTTTAATCGCCCGTTCAACAAAATGGACATTTAAAGGTAAATACGTAGTAATGAACACGATAAGTATTTTGATCTCTTTTTCTGCGTTTTCTATGTTAATAGATAATAAGGCAAAATTAATTGAATTATGTTTTTCATTTGGATTTATAGCTATTATAACAGCTTTATACTGTTACTTGGTGATAACCTATCTTCAACATTCGAATGAGCTATTCAAACGATATAAGGAAGAATCGAAAATTGATTATTTAACAGGCTTGTACAACGTAAGGCAATTTGATGAAATTTACAATTCTCAATTAAAAAATGTTCAGGAAAGAAAAGAAAAACTATCCGTCTTAATGATTGATATTGATCATTTTAAAAAAGTGAATGATACATATGGTCATGTTAATGGTGATTTGGTATTAGAAAAACTTGGTTCCATTTTAAAGAAAGAAACACGACATTTTGATGTGGCCGCAAGAAAAGGCGGAGAAGAGTTTTGCATCTTGTTGGTGGATTGTTCAGCACAAAGAGCCGTGGAAATAGCTGAAAACATTCGATCACTAACGGAAAGGACGATTTTTCCTATATCTAATGGAAGAGAAATTAATATTACTATCTCAATAGGCATCGCAACGTTTCCTGAAACCGTTACAGATCTGCAGCAATTGTTACAGCAAGCAGATATGGCCTTATATGCTTCCAAACAGGCAGGCAGAAATAGGGTTACATTACTAAATAACAATTAAAAGGGATAAATCACTGATTTATCCCTTTTTTACAGTTACATAAAATTTTTACTATGGTTTGGAACAACCTGTAATTCTCTAGTTGTTAAGGACATTTCACTTTTACAGATGGGACAAAGGGGAACGTCACTGCTCTTGAAGTTATCACGAATCCAGCAATTGCATTTATCTGAATTACATACCCATATTTTAGTTTCTTCTAATTTGACTTCCTCTTCATTTCTTCT
>JAUZQA010000164.1 GCA_030705665.1 Bacillota bacterium | reverse complement strand
TTTTCGTGGTTGGATTAATGAAGCGTCTATGTCTTCGTAATGGAAAGCCGGAGCTGATTCTGCACCAACAAATTTTGCCATAGTTGTCTTCATAAATTCTTCATCATTACGTTCTGGGAATTCTGGCTTATAATGAGCACCGCGGCTCTCATTTCGGTTATAAGCACCTAACGTAATAACACGTGCTAATTGAAGCATGTTGAATAATTGGCGAGTAAACGCAGCCCCTTGGTTGCTCCATTTAGCCGTATCATTGATGTTGATATTTTTATAGCGTTCTAATAACTCTTGAATCTTTTCATCTGTTTTTAACAGTCTGTCATTATAACGAACAACTGTAACGTTTGCTGTCATCCATTCTCCTAGCTCTTTATGAAGTACATAGGCATTTTCTGTTCCGTTCATTGACATAATGTTGTTCCATTTTTGCTCTTGCTCTTTGATATGACGATCAAAGACAGTAGATGAAACAGAATCTGAACCTTTTTCGAGACCTTCGATATATTTAATAGCGTTAGGACCAGCAACCATTCCGCCAAAAATAGCTGAAAGTAATGAGTTCGCACCTAAACGGTTTGCACCGTGTTGAGAGAAATCACACTCACCGCAAGCAAATAAGCCTGGAATATTTGTCATTTGATCATAGTCAACCCACATACCGCCCATTGAATAGTGAACGGCAGGGAAAATTTTCATTGGAACTTTATGTGGATCTTCCCCTGTGAACTTCTCATAGATTTCAATGATACCGCCAAGTTTAACATCCAATTCATGCGGATCTTTATGTGAAAGATCCAAATAAACCATATTTTCGCCGTTAATTCCAAGTTTCAAGTCATTACATACGGAAAAAATTTCACGGGTTGCAATATCACGCGGAACGAGGTTTCCATACGCAGGATACTTTTCTTCTAAGAAGTACCATGGCTTACCATCTTTATATGTCCAAATCCGGCCGCCTTCACCGCGTGCTGATTCACTCATAAGTCGAAGCTTATCATCACCAGGAATAGCAGTTGGATGGATCTGAATCATTTCACCGTTCGCATAAGAAACTCCCTGCTGATACAAAATCGAAGCGGCAGAACCAGTGTTAATAACAGAGTTTGTTGTTTTTCCAAAGATAATCCCAGGACCACCTGTTGCCATAATGACCGCATCTGCAACAAATGATTTAATTTCCATGGTTGTTAAGTTTTGGGTAACGACCCCGCGGCACACGCCATCGTCGTCAACTACAGCACCTAAAAACTCCCAGCCTTCGTATTTCGTTACCAAACCGGCTACTTCATGACGACGAACCTGCTCGTCCAATGCATAAAGCAACTGCTGGCCTGTAGTTGCACCAGCAAATGCTGTACGATGGTGCTGTGTGCCGCCGAAACGACGGAAGTCTAATAATCCCTCAGGTGTACGGTTAAACATAACCCCCATCCGGTCAAGCAAGTTGATAATACCAGGTGCTGCATCACACATTGCTTTTACAGGAGGCTGGTTTGCTAAGAAGTCACCGCCGTAAACTGTATCATCAAAGTGAATCCACGGAGAGTCTCCTTCTCCTTTTGTATTCACCGCTCCATTAATACCACCCTGGGCACAAACAGAGTGAGAACGTTTTACCGGTACAAGCGAAAATAACTCAACCGGCGTTCCCGATTCTGCAACTTTAATTGTTGCCATTAAGCCGGCTAAACCGCCACCGACAATAATCACCTTGCCTTTACTCATCGTGACTCACTCCCTGATCAAGATCTATAATCCATACAAAATATTATCTCTTAAAACTATTAAATAAATGCCAATAAGTCCTGAATTCCAACAATAGCTAATAGAACAAAAATCACCATCGTAACATATGTAGAAATTCTTTGTGAGCGTGGAGTAATTGTAAGCCCCCAGCTTACACAGAATGACCATAATCCATTTGCAAAGTGGAAAATCGTACAAACTACACCAACAAGATAGAACCAGAACATGAATGGTGAAGATAAAATATTTGTCATCATATCATAAAAATTTGTTACATTTCCCATCATATAAGCAATCTTAGTCTCCCATACATGCCAAGCTACAAAGATTAGAGTTATTACCCCAGTAACCCGTTGAAGAAAGAACATCCAGTTACGGAAATAACCCATTCGGCCAATATTATTTTTAGCAGTAAAGGCAACATAAAGACCGTAAATAGCGTGATACAATAAAGGTAAGAAAATTAGAAAAATTTCCAAGAATGCTAAGAATGGAAGACTTTCCATAAAATTTGTTGCCTTACCGAACGATTTCGCCCCCCTTGTAGCAAAATGATTGACTGTTAGATGCACTAATAGGAACAATCCTACTGGAATAATTCCAAACAATGAGTGCAGCCTGCGATTAACAAACTCCCGATTACCCGCCACAATTTTACCCCCTTTAGTTTTTGCATGATGAAGGTTTCTTGCTTGTTCCCATATCCAAGGAAGGACAACCTATCACCATAGTAAAAATGTTGTAAAGCTAATTTTTTAACAATTATGTGACATGTTCATTTTACCTCCATCGTCAATAAGCGTCAAGAAACCGGATACACAATATTACACAAAAAATCAAACTTTTTAAACTAAATCGACATGAATTAAGCTTTGTTCGACAACCTTTGAAAGAACTTTCTTCACATTCTATTAATTACCAGTTTAACTGTACCTTTAATTGATAAACTATGATTAACAAGCAATAAAAATTATTTTATAATAGTAAATTAGCAAAATAGTGCCAATTACTTTTCTAAAAAAAAGTATTTAACCAAGGCCAGGATTGTATATAATAGAATGATAGAAAGAGGGGAGAACATTGAAAGTAAACGAATCGAATGAACTTATCCTTTCAGAAGAAGAAGAGGAACAAAATATATCAATTTTCGGGTACGAACTAATTAGAGAAGTTCTTTTACCCGATATTCTTGGAAAAGATACACCTGAAATTCTCTATTGGGCTGGAAAAAGGCTCGCAAGAAAGTACCCCTTAGAATCCATCGATGAAATCATTCAATTCTTTTCCAGAGCAGCCTGGGGCGTTCTATCTGTAAAAAGCGAAAAAAAGGATGAAATGGATTTTGAATTAACCAGCCCATTAATGGTATCGCGTGTAAAATCAAAGGCAGAACATTTTTTCCAACTAGAAGCAGGGTTTTTGGCACAGCAAATTGAAAATCAAAAAGAAGTTATTGCGGAAACATTTGAGCATCCAATCAAACATGCCCGCAATGTATTATTTACAGTGAAGTGGGATAAACGGGATAAAATGTAAAAACCGGGCGTTTGCCCGGTTTTTACTTATCTATGATCATCTGCCAATTCAAAGGCATCATGTAATGTTTCAACAGCCTTAACCATTTGTTGATCTTCAACAACAGCTGATACTTTGATTTCTGAGGTGCTAACCATTTTAATTTCAATTTCACTTTGAGCCAGCACTTCAAACATTTTAGCAGCAACGCCAGGATTGGAAATCATCCCTGAGCCTACAATAGAAACTTTGGCAAGCCCATTTTCTGCTTCAATACGCTCATAGTTTAATATAGATTTGTTATTTTCCAGCACACCTAACGCTTCATTTAAATCATCAGTTTTTATTGAGAAAGAAAGATTTGTCGTGTCCGACTCTGTCTTGCTTTGAATAATAATATCGACATTAATGTGTTGCTGGGCAAGTGTTGTAAAAATAGTGGATAAACTAGTTAAAGAATTGGCAAGTCCCAAAATAGTTACCCTTGTTATTTGATCTTCAAATGCTACTCCACGTACAACTAGGTTCTGTTCCAATGTTGCTTCCCCCTTAATGACTGTACCTTCGATTTTTTCCAAACTTGAGCGAACTTCAAGCTTCACATTATAATTCTTAGCAAATTCCACTGCTCTTGGGTGCAGCACCCCTGCACCCAAATTGGCAAGTTCAAGCATTTCATCATAGGAAATATCCATTAGCTTACGGGCACTTTTAACATACCTGGGATCAGTGGTGAAAACACCTGTCACATCGGTGTAAATATCACATCTGTCTGCACCTAAAGCTGCAGCTAAGGCAACAGCAGTTGTATCTGATCCACCCCTGCCAAGCGTAGTAATCTCACCTGATTCAGTTACCCCCTGGAAACCCGCAACAACGACTACTTTCCCACCCGTTAATTGTTTTTCAATCTGAGCCGTTTGGATCTTCGTTATTCTTGCATTACTATGTACAGGTTCTGTCAAAATACCAGCCTGCCACCCAGTAAAAGAGATAGCCTCAAGTCCTTTTTCTTTAAGTGCCATTGCCAGTAAGGCAATCGTTGTCTGTTCACCTGTTGTCAGCAGCATATCCATTTCCCTTTTACTAGGGTTAGACGTTATTTCTCTTGCTAAGCTGACAAGCTGATCCGTTGTTTTGCCCATCGCAGATACAACGACAACTACATTGTTTCCCCGCTCGTTTTCTTCTTTCACACATTGGGCCACATTAAAAATTCGTTCCACACTTCCGACGGATGTCCCGCCGAACTTTTGTACGATTAGTCCCATGATCTCTCCTACTTTCTTCTATAGATGATGTTGTCTTATAGGTTATCCACAAAATAAAAAAGCAATGAGAAGTCCATCTCATTGCTTAGAAATACGAAGAAAAGAATAATCTGTCGTATACAATGTGAGATAGCTCTCCAAGACAGTAGTCTTGACAATCCGGTATTTATTCAATACAGGACCAGCAAAGAAAACAATGAGAGTTTCTTTACTTCGGCGAACATACCCTTTCAAAGCCCTTCATTGAAGCTCACTCTTCTCCGGACTTTTACTATTGAAGTTCGCACCTCTACCTTCACTTTAATACTATAAAGTGACTGTAATATAAAGTTTAAACCATTATAGCATGATACATTTTCTATGACAAACATTATTAATCTTTAAGTTTATTTATTAGTTCAAGTGCTGTATTGCTTGGTATTCCTAAGGTAGTAAATTCCTCTAAATTAGCTTCCTTCATTTTTTTTACAGAGCCAAAATGTCTTAGCAATAACTTTTTTCGTTTTTCTCCAATCCCTGGGATATCATCCAGCATTGATTGAAATACACTTTTTCCATGAAGTTGGCGGTGAAAAGTAATCGCAAACCGATGAACTTCATCCTGGATCCGCTGCAATAAATAAAATTCCTGACTGTTTCTAGCTAGCGGCACAATTTCTAACGGATTACCATAAAGCAACTGTGAGGTACGGTGTTTATCATCCTTTGCCAAACCCGACAAAGGAATATCCAACCCAAGTTCATTTTCTAAAACGTCTCTAACAGCCTCTATATGTCCTTTTCCTCCGTCAATGATAATTAAATCAGGCAGAGGCAAATTGTCTTTTAATGCCCTGGAATAGCGTCTGCGCACGACTTCACGCATTGACTCATAATCATCTGGACCTTTTACGGTCTTGATTTTATATTTTCGGTACTCACGTTTATCCGCTTTGCCATCCGTAAATACAACCATTGCAGAAACGGGATCTGCCCCTTGGATATTTGAGTTATCAAAAGTTTCTATTCGGTGCGGAGTATAGATTCCAAGTATTTCCCCAAGATTTTCAACTGCTTTAATGGTTCGTTCCTCATCTTTTTCAATCAATGAAAATTTTTCATTTAAAGCAATTTTTGCATTTTTAATAGCCAATTTGACAAGGTCTTTTTTCTGCCCCCGCTGCGGCTGCAGAACTTTTACTTCAAGAAGCTGCTCTGCTAGTGATAAATCAATCTCATCTTGAATAAGAATTTCTTTTGGTTTAAAATGATTCGCCTTCGTATAGAACTGTCCCAGATATGTTAGAATTTCCTCTTCGGGTTCATCATAAATCGGAAACATGGAGACATCGCGCTCGATTAATTTCCCTTGACGGACAAAAAAGACTTGGACGCACATCCATCCTTTATCAACCGCATAGCCAAATACATCTCGGTCAGTAAAGTCTGTCATCGTCATTTTTTGTTTTTCCATTGTTGTTTCAATATGTGCAATTTTATCTCGATATTCCTTAGCACGTTCAAAATCGAGATCTTCAGCTGCTTGGGTCATTTTTTCGGTTAACTCTTTTTTTATTTCCTTATACCCTCCGTTTAAAAAACGGGTAATTTCATCAGTCATTTTTTTGTATTCATCTTCGTGAACCTCATTAATACAAGGAGCCAGGCATTGCCCTAAATGATAATATAAACACACGCGGTCAGGAAGGGTGGAACATTTCCTTAAGGGATAAAGACGATCAAGAAGCTTTTTTGTTTCATTGGCTGCCCCAACATTTGGATACGGCCCAAAATATTTGCTTTTATCTTTCTTGACCTTTCTTGTTATGATCAATTTTGGATGCCGCTCAGCCGTTAGCTTAATAAATGGATAACTTTTATCATCCTTAAGCATAATGTTATATTTTGGATCATGTTTTTTGATTAAATTGATCTCCAACAGAAGTGCTTCAATATTGGATGATGTAACGATATATTCAAAGTCCTCTATTTCATTAACAAGTCTCAATGTTTTGCCGTCATGTGAGCCTGTGAAATAGGAACGGACGCGATTCTTTAAGATTTTAGCTTTTCCTACATAAATAATTGTTCCCTGACGATCCTTCATTAAATAGCAGCCAGGCTGGTCAGGCAACAACGTCAGCTTCTGCTTAATAATATGATTCAAATCTGACCACCTCACTAAAAATACTCATCCTTAAATTTTAAAACAAACCATTCATAAAGGAAAGTAGAGATTGATGGGAAAAGAAAAAACCTTAGCCGTTTTTATGGCTAAGGTTTTGGTTTTTAGACATGCTTTTGAATAACGCCTGATAATGCTTCTTTTGGCTGGAAGCCAACAACCTTATCTACTACTTCACCATTTTTGAAGAGTAATAAAGTTGGGATGCTCATGACACCAAATTTTGCAGCTGTTTCCTGGTTGTCATCTACATCAAGTTTAACGATTTTTACTTTATCTCCTAATTCGGAGTCAAGTTCTTCAAGAACTGGAGCAATCATTTTGCAAGGTCCGCACCATGGTGCCCAGAAATCTACAAGGACTACATCTGAACTAGTTTGTTCAGTGAAGTTTTGGTCTGTAACATGTGTAATAGCCATATGGATATGCCTCCTATTGTTAATACTTACATACTATGGAAAGTATATCATCGATTAATTGATGATGCTAATATTTTGTTTCGAATGTAATTTTCCCGTAAACAATTAAGTTATGCCAAAAAAATAGACAGCCACGTAAATGTGGCTGCCTCACGCTATTCATTAGGAATGAATTTTTATTTTCTTCACTTCTTCAGTGAGGAGTGGAACAACCTCAAAAAGATCACCAACAATTCCGTAGTCAGCCACGTTAAAAATATTCGCCTCTGGATCCTTATTGATGGCGACGATTACTTTAGAGTTAGACATACCTGCTAAATGCTGGATTGCACCAGATATACCACAAGCAATATAGAGATCCGGAGTTACCACTTTCCCTGTTTGCCCAATCTGCATGGAATAATCACAGTAGTCTGCATCACAGGCACCCCTTGAAGCTCCCACGGCCCCTCCCAAAACTTTTGCTAATTCTTTTAATGGCTGAAATCCTTCTGCACTCTTGACACCGCGGCCTCCTGAAACAATTACTTTTGCTTCTGAAAGGTCAACACCTTCACTCACTTTTTTCACAACATCCTTGATAATGGTGCGAAGGTCTTTGATATCAACCGTAAGAGAAGTAATTTCTCCTTTTCGGTTTTCATCTTTTTCTAATGGGGCAATATTATTGGGCCGGACTGTCACAAAAATTAATCCGTCCGTCACTATTTTCTTTTCAAACGCTTTTCCAGAGTAGATTGGCCTTGTGAAAACAATATTCCCCCCCACAGCCTCTACGTTCGTGGCATCAGATACCAATCCGGAAGAAAGCTTGGCTGCAACCTTTGGTGTAAGGTCTTTTCCTAAAGCGGTATGTCCTGCGATCAATCCTTCAGGTTTTTCAGCGTTGATCACGGCGAGAAGTGCTTGTGAAAAGCCATCAGCCGTATATTGGTTTAATTTTTCATTTTCTACGAAAATAACACGATCTGCCCCGTAAGACAGTAAGTCTTGTGCTAAACCGCTCACATTTTCGCCAATTAATACACCGACAATCTCTCCTCCTTCAGAAACTATTTTTGCAGCAGCGATCGATTCATATGATACATTACGAAGAGACCCGTCACGGGCTTCACCTAATACTAAGACTTTTCTAGCCATTCTATTCCCTCCTGTTTTTCTTTAATCTTCATTAA
>JAUZQA010000163.1 GCA_030705665.1 Bacillota bacterium | reverse complement strand
CCGATTTTAACAAAGGTAAAAGATGAACCGCCAACTCGATATATGAAAGGTTCTCTCGTCCAAAATTCGATGGTTGCGAATGGATGCTTAATTCAAGGAAGTGTCGAAAACAGTATTATTTCGCGAGAAGTAAAGATTGGGAAAAACTCGACAATTAAAAATTGCATTATCATGCAAAAAAGTGATATTGGAGATAACTGTTATCTGGATTCTGTGATCCTAGATAAGGATGTAAAAATAGAATCGGGGACCGTTTTAACTGGAACAGCCCATGCTCCTTATGTCATCCGTAAAGGCACAATACAAGGAGCGTTGATGAAGTCGTGAAGGTTTTATTTGCCGTATCAGAATGTGGACCATTTGTAAAATCGGGAGGACTTGCGGACGTAGCTGGTTCCCTCCCAAAAGAGTTAAAACGGTTTGGAACAGAAGTGAGGGTTATTTTACCTAAATATGGAGCCATTGCAGACCAATTTAAAAAAGAGATGAAAAAAGTATGTGAGTTCACTGTATCTGTAGGCTGGCGAAATCAATACTGCGGTATTGAGGAGTTGGAATATCAAGGAGTAACCTATTATTTTATTGATAATGAGTACTATTTTAAAAGGGAAGGCTTATATGGATATTATGATGATGGGGAGCGTTTTGCTTACTTTAATCGCGCCGTGCTGGAAAGCCTTGCTCAATTAGACTTTTTTCCGAATGTTATTCATTGCCATGATTGGCATAGTGCTATGATTCCCTATTTGTTAAGGGTAGACTACCAAAATCGGAAGGGCTATGAATTAATTAGGACGGTTTTTACGATTCATAATCTACAATTCCAAGGAATCTTTCCACAAGAAATATTAGGAGACTTGTTAGGCCTGAATAGGCAATTTTTCCATCCGAGGCATTTGGAGTTTTATGGTAATGTTAATTTCATGAAAGGAGCGATTGTTGCAGCAGATAAAATTACAACAGTCAGTCCTACCTATCAAAAGGAAATCATAACTCCTACCTTTGGTGAAAAATTGGATGGACTTCTTCGCGAAAGAGAGGAAGACCTATTTGGCATTTTAAATGGAATCGATGACCAGTTTTACAACCCGGAAGATGATCCATTCATCTATCAAACATATGGTTATCAGAGTGTCGAGAATAAGGGCATAAACAAACAGGAAATTCAAAAACACTATCATCTTCCTGAAAGGGACAATACCCCATTAATGGTGATGATTTCAAGATTGACTAAACAAAAAGGGCTGGATCTCGTAAAATGTGTATTACATGAAATATTTGAGGATGATATCCAAGTGATCATCCTTGGAACAGGTGATTTCGAGTACGAGGAATTCCTAAGGGAGGCTTCACATCGATATCCAGACAAATTGAGGGTGGAGATCGGCTTTAATGAGAAACTTGCCCATCGGCTTTATGCAGCGGCGGATTTATTTTTAATGCCTTCTCTCTTTGAACCATGCGGGCTGGGGCAAATTATCGCCATGAAATATGGTGCGGTACCGATTGTAAGGGAAACAGGTGGATTAAATGATACCGTTATTTCTTGGAATGAAGTAACCAGAGAAGGAAATGGTTTTTCTTTTCAGAATTTTAATGCACATGATATGCTTTACACGATTCGAAGAGCATTATCTTTTTATCATCATAAACAGGAATGGCCGTTCATTGTAGAAAATGCGATGAAAATGGATTATAGCTGGGCTCAATCGGCATTTAAATATAATTGTCTATACGCAGAGCTAATTTCAAGGAGTGAAACACATGTTTTCTAATAAAGATCAATTTAAGAAAACTTTTTTAAAAAGACTTGAAATGCTGTGCGGAAAAGGTTTTAACGAGAGTACAGAAAGAGATCATTATCAGACACTTGGCAATATGATCCGTGAATATGTCAGTAAAGATTGGATTCGAACCAATGAAGAATATCGCACGAAAAATGAAAAGCAGGTCTATTATTTTTCAATCGAATATTTATTGGGAAAGCTGTTAAGACAAAACATAATCAATTTAGGGATTGAAAGTGTTGTGGAGGCTGGACTTGCTGAACTTGGAATTAATCTTGATGCGTTAGAGGACATGGAAGCGGATGCGGGGTTGGGCAATGGCGGTCTCGGCAGGCTGGCTGCTTGCTTTTTAGATTCCATGGCGTCGCTTGATCTTCCTGGCCACGGTTTCGGAATTCGTTACAAGCATGGATTGTTTGAGCAAAAATTTGTTGATGGATATCAAGTTGAACTTCCAGAGCAATGGCTGCGGCATGGAAACGTGTGGGAAGTGCGTAAAGCAGATATGGCAGTAAAAGTGCCGTTTTGGGGACAGGTCGAGACAAGGATGGAAAACGAACGTCTGGTCTTTCGCCATATCAAAGCTGAAACGATTACTGCAGTTCCCTATGATATGCCTGTTGTAGGTTACAGGACAAGCACTATCAATACATTGAGGTTATGGAATGCTGAACCTTCGCCATTTCCGGTTCATAAAGATATTTTAAAATATAAACGGGAAACAGAGGCAGTAACAGAGTTTTTATATCCAGATGATACACGTGACGAGGGGAAGATCTTAAGGTTAAAACAACAATACCTGCTCGTTTCAGCTAGTATCCAATCCATCTTAACTTCCTACCGCAATACGTACCCTGATTTACATGAGCTTCATCAGCATGTTTGTATCCATATAAATGATACTCATCCGGTTTTGGCCATTCCGGAGTTAATGAGAATCCTGATTGACGAAGAGGGAATGGGATGGGATCAGGCCTGGTACATAACATCTAATACGATTTCCTATACAAATCACACGACCTTAACGGAAGCATTGGAAAAGTGGCCGGTTCGGATATTTCGTCCCTTGTTGCCAAGAGTTTATATGATTATTGAAGAAATCAATGAACGATTTTGCCACTCGCTTTGGGAAAAGTATCCCGGTGATTGGCAGCGAATTGAAAACTTAGCGATTATTGCACACGATCAAGTGAAAATGGCCCATTTAGCTGTCGTCGGCAGCTTTAGTGTGAATGGAGTCGCCAAGCTCCATACAGAAATATTAAAGCATCGGGAAATGAATCAATTCTATCAGCTGTTTCCAGAGAAGTTTAACAATAAAACAAATGGAATTGCCCATCGGCGTTGGTTATTAAAAGCAAATCCAAAGCTTTCTGACCTGATTACGGATAAGATTGGCCTTGCATGGAATCAGAATCCTATTGAGCTAAGGCGCTTACTGGACCATCAGCATGATCAATCGTTTTTAGCTGAATTGGACAAGATTAAACAGGATAACAAGCGCAGGTTGGCGGACATCATTTTTAAGCAGGTTGGTATAGCTGTTAATACCGAGTCGATATTCGATGTTCAAGTGAAAAGATTACATGCCTACAAAAGACAGCTTTTGAATATCCTGCACATCATGCATCTTTATAACCGAATAAAAGAGGATCCTTCAAGTGAAATCGTACCGCGTGTGTTTATTTTTGGGGCAAAAGCTTCACCGGGTTATTACTACGCCAAAAAGGTCATTAAGCTAATCAATGCAGTTGCCGACAAGGTGAATAGTGACTCGCTGATTTCGAATAAAATGAAAGTGATTTTTCTTGAGAATTACGGTGTATCGTTAGCGGAAAAGATTTTTCCTGCTGCAGATATAAGCGAACAAATTTCAACCGCTAGTAAGGAAGCTTCAGGTACAGGCAATATGAAGTTTATGATCAATGGTGCTCTTACCGTTGGAACACTTGATGGCGCAAATGTCGAGATTCATGAATTAGTAGGAGATGAAAATATTTTTACATTTGGGCTGTCTTCAGAAGAGGTTCTCCATTATTATCATTATGGCGGCTATCAATCGATTGAATATTATCATCATGACAGCCGAATCAAACAGGTTGTGGACCAATTAATTTCTGGCTTTTTCCCAAATGTTTATAATGAATTTGAACCGATTTTTGATTCACTGCTGGCCGAAAATGATCAATACTTTGTACTAAGGGATTTTGCTTCATATGTTGACATCCAGCAGCAAATTGGAGTTTCTTTTAAAAATAGAAATGAATGGCAGAAGAAGAGTTTGATTAATATTGCCAATGCCGGTTATTTTTCAAGTGATCGGACCATAAAAGAATATGCTGACGGGATTTGGAAAATTAACCCGGTAAACGGATGGGACTGAGAATGCTCAGTCCTGTTTTTGCTTAAATAAAGCCCGCGGAAAGCAAGGATCAGAAGCGGAAATCAACAGCCGAATTTAACAGAGCCTAAAAAAACAGGCCCTAGGAAAAAGGCCTGTTTAAATATTAACCGCCAAACTGCGGGAATAAACCGCTTAAAGAACTGAACCCAATTCCGATTAAGAAAAGAATGATGACAAGGGCAATTGCTTTGTTCCTGCTTAAACCTGCAACAATCTGCATCCCGATTAGGATCACTACGTAATACCAGATATCAAAAATATCAAATCGTCCCGCTATAGCCTTAAGCGTTTGGTTATCCCCAACCAACGGTGCCAAACTGGTATAGGTGGCTTCATAACCACCAAGCAGAAGAGCGATGATTCCATTCACGATTAATCCAATTGAGGTAATAATACTGGAATAGATAGTGATTCCGAGCAGCTTTTTATATGGAGTATCATTTCCCATAAAGATCATACAAAGCTTGTAGAATGCTGCAATAATAAAGAATGAAATAGCTCCGCCAATACCTGCACCAATTGCCCCCAGTCCGACAGTTAAAGAAACGGGAATTTTCATTCCTGCAGTTGTATTAATATCTTTTAGGACAGGATTATTTAAACTAATATAGGATGCAAGCGCCCCGCCAATGGCCATTAAGACGATCATGAAAAAGATCGGCAAACCAAGCGGTGCTTTTGCTTTCATTCTTTCAAATTGCTGGCCTGGAGAAGAAATCATTCCAAATAAAGATGGGTTTTTCGCTTCTACATTCTCAAATTCTAGATTTGTTTCCAAATGAACACACTCCTTGTTTTATCATTGTTTTTCTACTCGTATCTTAAGGCTTCAATTGGGTCAAGCTTTGCGGCCTTGTTTGCCGGAATCAATCCGAAAATAATCCCAAGCGACATCGAGAATAATACACCGCCGATGACAACCTGCATGGATACAAGCGGAGGCCATTTTGCAAAATGGGATACGATAAAGGCACCTCCTACGCCTAAACCAATGCCAATTACTCCGCCTAAAAGAGTAAGCATCATTGCTTCAATCAGAAATTGAAGCAAGATTTTCCCGCGGGTTGCTCCCAGCGCCTTACGAATCCCGATTTCCCTTGTCCGCTCTGTTACCGATACGAGCATGATATTCATTACCCCAATGCCGCCAACAAGCAAGGAAATACCAGCAATCCCGCCAATAATCATTGTCATGATATTTGTGACTTTCGATATACTCTTTTTGATTTCTTCAATATTAAAAACTTCATATTTCCCTTTCAAATCTGGTGACTTCGTATCATTGAGAAGACTGGCAGCTTTTTTCCCTGCCAGCTCCAGCTTACTTACGTCCTTTGCCTGTAGTGTCACGGATTGAATATTGTCCGTGCCAAATAAGACGGGCCAAATGGATAAGGGCATCAGCATCTCATCAAGACCTAAGCCAAAGATGCCATCCTGTGATTTATAGACACCGATTACTTGAAAAGGCTGTCCTTTCAGCTCAATAATTTGACCAATGGCATTTTTATCTTTAAAAAAATCGGCAGCAGCCTTTTCGTTCACCATGATAAAATTATTAGACTGAGCAAAGTCATTCATGCTTAACCTTCTGCCCTTAACTAAATCTACTGTATTAACTGTAAAGTATTCCTCCTCGATCCCATAAATTTGGGCACTAATCGTTTTATCGTTGAAAGCAATACTTTCCATTGAACTATTCGTTGTTATAACATGGGCTACTTCAGGAATCTTTTTAAGCTGCAGTAAACTTTCTTGAGTGAATGTTGGCTCTTGATCTGGGCCATAGGGCATTGAAAATGGGTCCGTGTTATCAGGGGTAAAGTTAATCTGGATTGTATTATTCCCGGCACCGGCAAATTGCGATTTTAATGCTGCCTCACCGCCCTGGCCGATGGCGACAACCGTTATGATCGATCCAACACCAATAATGATCCCAAGCATCGTAAGTGTTGAACGCAATTTATGGGCCATAATGGAGGAAAACGCAATTTTAATGCTGTCCAAGAAACTCACTTGATTTTCCCCCTTTATCCTGGATTATTTGCCCATCCTTAAGTACAATCCGCCGTGATGTATAAGCGGCAATTTCATCCTCATGGGTGACAACAATAATCGTTGTTCCTTCCTGATTTAATGCAGTAAAAATCTCCATAACTTGCTCCCCAGACTTTGAGTCAAGGGCACCGGTTGGCTCGTCTGCTAAAACAAAGGTTGGGTTGTTAACAATTGAACGTGCGATGGCAACACGCTGCTTTTGCCCTCCGGAAAGCTGATTGGGTAAATGGGTGACCCGTTCTGCCAGCCCTACTTTTGCAAGGGCTTCAAAGGCTCGTTCACGCCGATCTTTCTTGGGAACCCCCCCATATACAAGCGGCAATTCAACATTTGCTAAAGCCGTTAATCTTGGCAGAAGATGAAATTGTTGAAAAACAAAACCTATGTATTTATTTCTAAGAAGTGCAAGCTGTGCTCCATCTGAGTTTAGGACATTAATATCATTTAAGAGGTACTCTCCAGATGTTGGCCTGTCTAAACAACCAATAATATTCATGAGTGTCGACTTACCAGAACCGGAGGGGCCCATAATCGAAACAAATTCTCCTTTTTCAATTTGAAGATTAATATCATGGAGAACGGGTACTTCAAGCATACCTTGTTTATATATTTTAAAGATGTGTTTCAGATTAATCATTTTGTTTTCACTTCCAATCCTTCGTATACATTTGCGGAAGGATTTTTTACGACTTTTTCTCCAACTTTCAAACCTTTAAGGACTTCGGTTAAATTCCCATCACCAATGCCTGTTGATACAGTTTGTTTATGAAGCTTATGATTTCTGACTACATAGACAAAGCGGGAATTACCTTTATCCACGATACTATTGCTCGGTAAGGCCAGCATTTTCTTCGTGGATAAATTCACTTGAATGGAAACATGGTAACCCGGTGACAACCCTGCTTGCGAATCAAGTGCAGCTTTAAAATTATAGTAAGAGATATTTTGCGCTTGCTGGCCTGCTGAAGCAAGGGGACTTTGCCCAGATTCATCTGATGTTGGATACTCGCTGATCTCGGTAATTTTTCCTGCCCATGTCTTGTTGGCAAAAGCCTTGGCCGTCACTGTGATTGGCTGGTTTGGCTGAATCTGGGACTTTTGCAGTTCTGTTAATGTTCCTTGGATGATAAAAGGATCTTTAGAAGCAATTTGAACGACAGGATTCGATTGCGTTCCAAGTGCCTGTGAAGTATTCTGACCTGCGTCCTTATTCACTTTTTGGACAATGCCTCCATAACTGCTGTAAATGATCAGTGCTTTTTGTTTATTCTGCAGGTCCTCTTCTTGAAGCTTGTTTTTTTCAATCTCAAGCTCTGTTGTTTGCTGTTGGAATTGTAAATCCTCCAACTGTGATTCTAAGGGGTCTGTTACTTCTTTTGGGGAATTGGCATCTTTGGCCTTCTTAATTTCATTTTGCATCGACAGGATTTTTTTGTTTCCTTGATCATAGCGAATCTTGGTTGATCTTTTATCGATCTCAAGCTGACTTAGTTGAATCGAGAGCTCAGGATTGTCGTAGGAAAATAATTTCTGCCCTTTCGTTACTTCTTGCCCTTCCTTTACAAAAAGCTCTTTTACAGTTCCTTTTGAAGGGTCTTGATAAATGGTTTCGATGTTACCAGGAACAATGCGTCCTGATACCAGCTTCGTGTTACTTAATTCCTTATTTGTAACACTTGCAAACTTTAAATCTTTTACACTATTATTCTTCTTGCTTTGCATAACCATTATATTAATGGCAGCAATGATAACGATTAAGAGGATAATGCTTATAATAATCCACTTTTTCTTTCTGGGTTGGGGGATCTGTTCAGGTTGCAAGTTAATCTCCTCCTTTTATGGGAAAATTTTCTTGAATCTTCTCCATTATATAAATGCTTTAAATGATAAACAAGCCAAATTGTGAAATAAATTACAAAAATTTACAAAATTTTTAAAAATAAGCATAAAAAAATAACTCCTGCCAAAAAGGCAGAAGCTATTTTTTAAGAGAAAAAGTGACCGATAAACAATCCGACAGCAAGCAGAAATCCAAAGAATGTATTCGTTTGGGCTGTTGCTTTCATCGCAGGAGCCATT
>JAUZQA010000162.1 GCA_030705665.1 Bacillota bacterium | reverse complement strand
CGTTGGTGTAACCAGGGGCAAAGTAAATGTTAGGGCTAGTGACTAGCAGAGCTGTCATCATCCAGCTAATCAAGGGTAATACTTTTTCTTATTGAATGATTTTTGGTATTTGTGAAGGTTTGCACTTAAACTAATGGGTGCTTATATTCAACAAGGGATTGCTGCGGCGATCCCTTTTGTTCTTCAATTAAAAGATGACAGAATGGTGAATAAGTTAACAAAAGCAATGGCTGATTCCTAATTAATCCAATGAAAGAAAAACTTAATTAAATTTTTACATAAAACCACTTAATCATCTAAATAGTTGAAGTAATATAAAATTAGGATATTTTATCAACTTTGTAATTAGTTAACCTTACGTTTCTTTAATGCACATTTAAATCGAACATCCAAACCAAGGAGGAAGATCCTATGCGAGTACCTAAACAGATGTTACGAATGCGCCTTAGTGCTTCATCTCTTCTGATCTCTGGATTATTGTTTGTACTTTATCCAACGATACGACCTTTTTCAGATGAAGCATCCTTGCAAGGTGCCACAGCTTTCGCCTCCACCAATTGGCTAGTGGCACATATACTAGCCATTGTCGCTTTTACTCTACTACCACTAGGTTTACTTGGGCTTCACAACTCTTTACAAGGGACAGCCGTAAACTCACTTGCGTATTGGGCGGTCGTGCTGTGTTTAATAGGAACAGGTTTAACCTTGCCATTTTACGGAGGGGAAACGTTCGGTTTACACGCTATAGGGCAAGAGGCTATAAGGCAACGTGCTGCCACCCTTGTTAGTTTAGCAACTGTAGTCCGTTCTGGTGCAGGACTCGTTATGTTCCTTGTAGGACTCCTACTACTTGCCATTGCAGCGATTATACTTGCTATCACGATTTGGTGGTCTGGCAGGTACCCAAAATGGAGTGGTGTTCCTTTCGCTTTAGGGATGGGATTATATATTCCGCAATTTTTCGGTGGGCAACCGTTGCGAATAACCCACGGAATTCTGGTCGCCATAGGTTGTCTATGGATAGCGATAGGCTTGTGGAGGCAAAGTAACCAGAATATTGGTGAGAAGGTACAGTCTACTACTTTCCACTCCGAAAGTTAGTCAGTCTGTCAACAAATTCGGAATAGGAAAATTAACATACTTTATTACTAAAGATTGTGAAGGTATGTACTTAAACTATAGGGGACTTGAGTTGCATATGGGAATCCGGAAATGATCGCTGCGGCGATCATTTTGTGCGACGGGTAGTTGCATTATTATTGGACAAGTATATATACAGTAACAAAAAAGCCTCCTTAACTTTTGGAGGCTTTTTCAACAAGGAATTCAATAATCTTACGCTTTATCGGTTTTAATTTCTCCACGTCAATTTCTTTGGTGCGTGGGTGATAAACAAACTTGATTCGATTTCTTGCCAAGCTGATCACCTCAACACACTATATGAAGTGGTGAGATTGTCCTATGATGAAGATATTTTTCTGTGGAAAATACTACAAACAATATAAATGCTACAAATTTTACAAACAGATTTATAACAAAATTCACAACAAGATAAATCCGGATACTTTATAAAAACCCTATCCTAATAAATTATAAGTTTACACCCTTCATGGAAGCTTCCGGATAACGCTCTCCTGCAACGATTCCATGGGGAGCTACATCATTGATGCGAGTCAGGTCGTCTTTTGTCAAAGTAATAGTAAGTGCTCCAACATTTTCTTCTAGGTAGGCAATTTTTTTCGTTCCTGGAATTGGAACAATGTCATTTCCTTGAGCAAGTAGCCAGGCTAGAGCCAATTGTGAAGGTTTGCAATCTTTTTCTTTCGCTATTTCGTTGATTTTGTTGACTAAATCCAGGTTTTTTTGAAAATATTCACCTTGGAAACGTGGCAAAAATCTTCGATAATCATCTTGAGCTAAGTCTTCGAATTTTTGGATTTGCCCAGTCAAAAATCCTCTTCCTAGCGGGCTATATGGAACAAATCCAATGCCCAATTCGCGGCATGCTGGCAGAATGGCATCCTCGACATCCCTGCTCCAAAGTGAGTATTCCGTTTGTAAAGCGGTGATAGGATGTACCTTGTATGCTCGTTGAAGAGTCTCTGGCGAAGCTTCGGACATACCTAGGTAGCGGACCTTACCTTCCTTGACTAGCTCAGACATCGCACCAATTGTTTCTTCAATTGGGGTATTCGGATCAACGCGATGCTGATAGTAAAGGTCGATATAGTCCAGTCCAAGAAGGCGAAGGCTTTTCTCGCATGCTTCCTTAACATAATCTGGCTGTCCGTTTACACCTAAGAAGGCTCCATCATCTGCTCGGACGTTACCGAATTTCGTAGCCACAATCACTTGGTCGCGTCGATCCTTGATCGCATGTCCAACCAATTCCTCATTTTTTCCTACTCCATACATATCAGCGGTATCCAAAAAATTCACGCCGAGTTCGATTGCGCGATGGATGGTCTTAATGGATTCTTCATCATTCCTCCCGCTATAGAAATCCGACATTCCCATACAGCCTAAACCTAATGCAGAAACCTCAAGCCCTTCATTTCCAAGCTTTCTTTTTTCCATAATTCATCATCCCTTCTCTTTAAGCCATTTTTTAAAATCAAACGCAAAAAAATTGCTGCTTACTCCCGGCTTTAGTTTCCTGCTCTCAATCTACTTTTCCCCTTACATCCATTATTATATCTTGAACGTAGTAAAACATAGTAACAGGGTGTAATATACCCTTTCTTTAGAGCGTGCATACATCAGAAGCAGTATTGAACTTCCTTCTGTCTATTTTGACAGTTTTAAGGTAAACAGAGTTAAGCAATGATCACTTCGGCATTTAATTGGGGCATTGTTATTAAGCTACCGGGTGCTTGAGTTATTTATGTTGTACCGGCAAGTAGATAACCTGATGATAGCTGCGGCAATCATTTTTTTTTTGTTGAACTACCATGGAAGAACGAATTAGATTCCATCCTCTGTGGTGCAGATTTACTGCATGGATGGCTAACGGGGCAGTTTACTTGAAAAAGAATATAAAAGATTTCCAATAACAAAATTTTTATTTTCCTGTTAAAATTACCTCATTGAAAAGCAAGGGATGATTAATTTGAACATACAAAAGTGTGAAACTTGTGGAAATCCATTTACATGGGGAGAGGTACAAAAGACTTTTGTTCGCTGGACTGGTAAACTACTTGAATGCAGGAAATGTGGCACTAAACATGAAATTACTAAGAAAACCAGCATCTTATTTGTATTACCAATACTTATAATGGTAGGCATTCTTAACTCAAGTAGTTCACTTTTTTGGGGATTACCGATTTTGCTAATTTTCTTTTTTGCCGTCATACTCAGCTTCCCTTATTTCGCAAAATATAAAGCAGTTCCAAAATCATAAATAAATTTTACTTGTTGAACTAAACCAGCTAATAGTTTGTCAACATTTTTCAATAAAAAGTTTAATTACCTCATGATATACTAAAAATGTTCATGCCAAATAACCTTCCGTTGTACACTAATTGGAAGGTTTTGTTGTATTTAGCTAGATATAGTTTCTAAGCTATATCTTGGAAAGTTGTTCTGCTTTTTAGTAAGGCAAAAATCCAATGTAAGAGTTTGTTTACACACGCAATAATGGCTACTCTAAAGGGTTTTCCTTCTTCTCGTTTCTTGTCGTAAAACTCTCTTAGTCTTTTATTGCGTGGAATGATCTCATCAGTTGTTTTCTTTTTACGGGCATCCCGAATGCCACTCTGAACAGCCATATACAAGGCATGACGAAGTCTACATGATTCGGTTTACTGAAGCTGTAAACTTTCCAGAAGAGTACACACTAGGATCTATTCCAGCGAATGCAACTAACTTCTTGGCATCATTAAACCGATCTATCTCCCCAATTTCAGAAATAATCGTTGCAGCGATTTTTTCACCGATTCCAGGGATAGATTGAAGGATCTCATATTCTTCAATTTCTTTAGCGAGAGCATCTATTTCATCCGCAATAATGGATAGATGCTCTTGATATTGAAGAACAATTTTCACTAAGATTCCTAGGTTAAAAATATGACTCTCGTAGAGGTTATTTTGAAAAGGATCCCGTAGGGCCGCTGCTCTTAACTTCTGTGCCTTTTCCTTTGCCCATGACTCTGAACGACTGGTACATAATGAAGCTATTCTTTCTGTTAATTCTCTTTCATTCACACTTAATACTGCCTTAGAAGTAGGGAATGCTAGTAAAGTAAGCAAAGATACCCTTGAATATAGGCTTCCAAATACCCCTCGATACTCAGGGAAAACCTGATCGATTAAAGAGTGAAGCTGTAATTTCGTTTTGGCTGATATTTCTGCAATACTCTCTTGTTGCCTTGTAAGATTACGAAGGTTTAAGAGTTGTACTCCACGCTTCTTATAAGGCTCTAATTCCTCTTTATAAAACAGTTCACAAAGATGATAAGCATCAATCGCATCTGTTTTTACCTTTCGAAGGCTTGAGCTTTTTGCTCTATGTGAGATAAGAGGATTAACGATAATATAAACATAATTTTGTTCATCTAGAAACTGAATAACGGGAATATGATAGTGCCCAGTTGATTCTAAAACAACCGAAGGTTGATAACCACCAGCAGCCTTTTTCACCTCTTGAAGGAATTCTAATAAACTTTCTAACCCTTTAAGATCATGTTTAATACTAAAACTCTTACGATATGGTTTACCTTTATCTAAAAACGCTTGAACCTGGCTTTCCCCTTTTGATACATCCAGACCAATCACCGGATTCATATTATTTTTTCCTCCTCCTAGAAATACATATTAGTCGGTATCCCCTAAAGCTCCTTGTAATGTCATAGGTTCGCTTGTTAAACGGGATCTAGGTCCCAACCAGCCTGAAACATGTTTATACAAGTAGGGGGTGAACAGTTTAGCTAACGGGATCTAGTCCCACGGGGGCGACGTTCTACCCCGACTACCGTAATCATATGACCATAAAGAAAAAGGTCAACCAGAAAAATCTGGCTAACCTTATATTACGAACGGGGGCGTTAGTTAGTTGAGGAAGAATTAATCGATGCTGAGGCCACACCTGAATTATTCCATAATCGGGCGCTATCATGCAGCAAGGATGAGCGCTTATTTTCATTTTAGGTCCATTTAGTTGAGCAACTCACTATTAAGAAAAATGGATAGATTGTGTTAAATTATATAATGGAGATTGTAAAGATTTGTAACTTAAAGTAACGACTATAGATGGTTCAATGAAAGTACATCTTTACTAAAATATTAGGGAACGTATATTCTTATAAAGAGTTTAAATTAGGAGGCGTATTATGAAGAACCAACGGAAGATAGTATTGTTTATTGCTCAAAGCTTGGATGGTTATATCGCAACAAAAGAAGACTCTTTAGATTGGTTATTTAAAGTTGAGGGTGAAGGGGATAATGGCTATTCGGAATTTTTTGAAACGATAGACACAATTTTAATTGGTAAAAGAACATATGATTGGATTATGAAATATGAAAAAGGTCAATTCCCATATAAAGATAAAGATTGTTACGTTTTTTCTAGGTCGCTATTAGAAGATACAAACGATGTTAAATTTGTAAATCAAGACGTTGTTAACTTTACTAAAAACTTAAAAAAAGAAGAAGGAAAAAATATTTGGATAGTTGGTGGTGGAGACTTACTACATACGTTTTTAAAAGAAAAATTAGTCGATGAACTGATTTTGACAATTGCACCAACTATCATCGGAGAGGGAATTCCTTTATTTAAAGTTGGTGATTATCAGCTGGACCTTTCTCTAAAAGGCACAAGAACCTTTAATCAATTTGTTGAATTACATTACATAGTAAAAAAATGAACACAAATATTCTTTAACAAACAATAACAGCGGAGTCATTTTTGAAATCTTTCGCATTTACCAATATTCAGCAATTGAGAGCTAGCCTTAAACAACAAGGATTAGCGCTTATTTTCATTTAAGGACCGTTTAGTTGAATAAAGACAATATCGACTTTACAAAAAAAGTCTAATGAAGCTATACTCTTAATTCTATTTAGTCTAATTAGACCTTGAAAAACAAAGAAAGAAGGTTTTTCTATGAAATCTATATTATTAATCGGACAATCAAATATGGCAGGCAGAGGATTTATTGAGGATGTACCGCCGATTTATAATGAGCACATAAAAATGTTGAGAAACGGCAGATGGCAAATGATGGCAGAACCGCTTAATTTTGATCGCCACGTATCTGGTGTTGGGCCGGCAGCCTCTTTTGCTCAGGCTTGGACAGAGGATCATCCAGGTGAGTCCATTGGGGTCATACCATGTGCCGAGGGAGGAAGCTCGATTGATGATTGGGCAATTGATGGAATTTTAACAAGACATGCGATTTCTGAAGCAAAATTTGCAATGGAAACAAGTGAAATAGTGGGAATTCTATGGCATCAAGGAGAAAGCGACAGTTACGGAGAACGTTATAAGACGTATGAAGATAAATTGCTTTCATTATTTAAGCACTTTAGAGAAGAATTGAATATACCAGATATCCCGATTATGATCGGTGAGTTGGGACATTATCTTGGAGAAGTCGGATTTGGAAAAAGCGCTGTAGAATATAAACAAATAAACCAGATATTATCTAAAGTTGCTCATACTGAAAAAAATTGCTATTTTGTTACATCAAAAGGCTTAACAGCAAATCCAGATGGCATACATATTGATGCTATGTCCCAAAGGAAATTTGGATTAAGATACTATGAAGCTTTTTCAAAACAAAAGCATGTTTTAGATATTTTGGACGTAGAGCATGAATGGATTGAAAAGGTAGCAAAACGTGAACTAACTAAAAATGAACGTATATTTGTTCAAAGTACGAAGTTTGCTTTAGGACAATTGAGTTTTGGGGAGTTTTCTATTAATATCTCCAATATTAATGAAAGTAAGTAAAGCCAAATTGTTAAAAGGGCGCGATTGTTGAGGACCATTAGTCTCATTTTTCGGTAAAAATGTGGAGGAAAAAGACTTTTTTTATCTCCCAAAATCCATAACATTATAAATTATTTTTTTGACATTACTCCATTAGTAAACACGATGGCAGCAGGTGGTAAATCTTGTACAATCGCTGGTAAAAAACATGGCAGAAGTGGTACATTCTTATGGCCGTAATCAGATGGGAGTTTATCTATTTGCTTGGAAACTAGGATTTGGGTTGCCGGCAGTATGGATTTTTATTGCAGCAGATAACTCCTTACGACCAAGGTGTTCCACTCTTTATTGCAATGGGGAGCAGAAACGAAATGAATAAGCTAGTTGTCATCAATCAAACATATGAATTTGGAACAATGAGCAATTTTGTGATCCAATTCTAATAAAGAAGGATTTAGCGGTGATATTGATCAATAGGACTAAAAAAGGCTCATATGCCATTGAATGAATTATTGTCCCGTTTAAGTGAAAAACGGTACATGAATACCCAAAATATTGTACTAGCAGTAATGGAAGAAACAGGACGTCTCAGCATTAAATGTGAAATTTAAAAAAGAATATTTTCCTATTCCACATATCATGGAAGGCCAAATTGTCATAGGTACAGAGTAAAAGATATTTATAGTTGCTTTCTGACTGCAAAATGAATAAACACGATGATATTGAAGAGGTTCTTATTCATTTGAATCCATACTTCCCAAACGAATAAATAACATAATACAAAGTTCCGCAGGATTAATAAATCATGTAGGGGCTTTGTTTTTTATTAAAAGCCTTTAAAGTGATTACTATAATGTTCACAAAACTGACATTGACAATCATTCTCAATAAAAATACAATGATTAATATCAAGTTTAATTGAGATTCATTATCAATTATTAAAGTAATTTACGGTAAAACAGCAAAGGGGACAGATATGGTTAAAAATCTTTTACTTAAAGTTTCTATCTTTCTACTAATAATTGGGCTAGTTGTACACAATCCTGTTTTAGCTGCTGGAAGCTCCAATACAGATTTAAAGAACGCGGAAACGTCAGTTGAACAGGCAATCGATTATGCTTCAAAAGGGGATCTTGCGTCAGGACAGAAAGCTTATGATCAATTTAATAAGGTGTGGCTGGGAATTGAAGGCGGAATTAAAGCTGATTCCGCAACTGCCTATAGAGACATTGAATCGAATATGGGACAAGTTGTGTATGCCTTTACTTTAAAAAAGCAAGATCAGGTTCTTCAGTCTTTACAGGGGCTTAAGGCTGTAAATGAAAAGTTTATTAACGGCGGCTATCCAAAAGAGGCTGGATTTAAGAAAAAAGATATTACCTTAGATGATTTTATTCTTATACT